>CAMDOP010000050.1 GCA_945903675.1 Crenothrix polyspora | reverse complement strand
TTTGTTAATTCGCTGTCCCATGTGTTTGGTAAGCAACGTTATGAGACAGGTGATGATAGTCGCAATAACTGGTTTATCGCTCTGCTTACGCTGGGAGAAGGTTGGCATAACAATCATCATCATTATCCAGCATCTGCTCGCCAAGGATTTTTTTGGTGGGAAATCGATATAAGCTACTATTTGCTTCGCCTAATGTCTGTGTTTGGCATTATCTGGGATTTAAAACCGGTCCCGGCTAACCGCTTGTACTCAAATCTTATCCAAAAGGCAGCGCAACCATGAACATAGCGATAGTTGGTAGCGGTATTTCTGGGCTTTATGCTGCACATTATTTGTCTAAAAAACATCAAGTTACGGTGTATGAAGCCAACAGCATTCTGGGTGGACATACCGATACCCATAACATTGTTCTCGGCGACCAAGTTTATGCGGTTGATACCGGCTTTATTGTTTTCAACGAACATAATTATCATTATTTCTGCCAGTTTCTCAGTGATTTGAAGGTGGCCTCTCAAGCTTCCGATATGACGTTTAGTGTCGCCGATGCTATTTCTGGACTTGAATACAATGCCACCACTCTGGATAAACTATTCTGCCAACGACGAAATTTATTCCGGCCGCGCTTTTATCGCATGGTCAAAGATATTTTGCGCTTTTACCGAGAAGCGCCTGCGCTTTTAGAAAGCAATGATGATATTTTGACACTAGGTGACTATTTACAACAACAGCATTACAGTACAACCTTTATCGATGATCATATTCTGCCGATGGCTAGTGCTTTATGGTCTGGGCCTCCGCAAGTCGTTAGAGATTTTCCAGCCCGTTATTTTGTCGCATTTATGGCTAATCACCAGATGTTAAAAATCGACAACAGACCGGAGTGGCGTACCGTTTGTGGTGGTTCGTCTACATATATTGAAGCATTCAAGCGAGAGTTTAAGGGTGAGTTGCGCCTTGATTGTCCCGTGCAGGCCATCAGCCGAGATAAAACCGGTGTAACGGTAAAGACCCATCAGGGTGAAGAGCACTATGAGCATCTGATTATGGCCTGCCATAGTGATCAAGCCCTACGGTTATTGCAAGATGCAAGCGTTCAGGAAACTGAAATTTTGGGTGCCATGACCTTTCAGGAAAACAATGTGGTTCTACATACCGATGCCAGCTTAATGCCTAAACACCCTAAAGCTTGGGCAAGTTGGAATGCGCTAAAATTAAGTGATACTCAAACTCGGTGCACCGTGACTTATTATATGAATATGCTGCAAAAGTTGAATGCACCAGAACCTTTACTCGTCACGTTAAATTGCACGGATCGAATTGATCCAACCAAGATACTGCAGCAAAGACACTATCATCATCCGGTATACACGCCCGCTAGTCTTGCCGCGCAAAAGCGTCGTGATGAAATCAATGGCGTCAATAACACTTGGTATACCGGTGCCTATTGGGGTTGGGGTTTTCATGAAGATGGCGCTAAAAGTGCCCAAGAAGTGGTTAATTTGTTGAGCGAGAAAACATGAGCGCCTTAAATAGTCGTTTATACCAAGGCTGGATACGTCATCGTCGTTATTTACCCAAAAAGCATAGCTTCCAGTATCCCCTCTTCATGAGTTGGATTGACCTAGCCGAACTAGATGAAGTAATGGCAATAAGCCGCTTCTGGTCTTTGGAGCGTTTTAACCTAGTCAGCTTTTATCGCAGCGATTATTTGGGCAATGCTGATCAAGATTTATCAAACACGGTGAGTCAGCTTATTAAGGAACATACCGGAACTAGCTTTAAGGGTCGGATTTGTCTTTTAAGCCATTTGCGTTTTCTGGGTTTTTGTTTTAATCCAGTCAGTTTTTATTTCTGTTATCCCGATGGATCAGATACGCCTCGTTACATTCTTGCGGACATTAATAACACGCCATGGAATGAACGCTACTGCTATGTACTAGACACAGAGCAGAGTCCTGTACAAAAAAATAAATGGACATTTGAATTCGACAAAGCCTTTCATGTGTCTCCATTTATGCCAATGCAGCAACATTACCAGTGGCAGTTCAGTTTCCATGACGACAACCTTACTATTCACATGACCATACAACAGGATCAGGAAAGCTGTTTTGATGCCACGTTGCAGCTTAAAGCACAGGAGTTAAGTCATTCTGTTATGCGCACTGTGCCCTTACGTTATCCTTTTATGACTCTATCAGTGCTCATTTCAATTTATTGGCAGGCTTTACGCTTGTGGTTGAAAGGCATCCCCTTCTACGGTCACCCTGACAAACAACCCGAATAAAATACTGGAGAGCTTTATGAATGCAGTCGTTGCCTCTTTAAATAAAAACCCGACACGAATTGATCTGCTGTTGCGAAAAGCTTTTCTGGATAAGCTCGCCCATCTTGAAAATGCCGTCTTAACTATTTCCGATGCCTTGGGCGAATATGAGCTAGGTTCTGAAGGCACTGATGGCCTGCGTGCCAGAATCGATGTTCTGGATATGAGTTTCTATCGTCAAGTCGCTTTGAGTGGTTCAATTGGTGCGGCTGAATCTTATATGGATCAGGCTTGGCAAGCGGATGACTTATGTTGTGTGATACAGATACTCGTGCGTAATCGTGATTTGCTCGACAGTATGGAAAGTGGGTTGGCAACACTGGCTAATCAATTACTCAAACTATGGCACAGGACTAATCGCAATTCTCAACAAGGTAGCAAAAAAAATATCGCTGCACACTATGATCTGGGCAATGAGTTATTTGCTCTATTTCTGGATCAACATAGCATGTATTCCTCAGCCACTTTTTACCGAACTGAACAGAATTTGGAACAGGCATCGACCGCTAAACTAGAGCGCATTTGTCAGAAGTTGGATTTACAGCCAGACGATCATATCGTAGAAATCGGTACAGGCTGGGGTGGTTTTGCCACTTATGCCGCTAAAAACTATGGCTGTCGCATTACCACGACAACTATTTCAAAAGAACAATATCAGGCCGCCCAACAACGAATTGCCGATGCGGGCGTCTCGGAACTAGTAACAGTGTTAATGGAGGATTACCGTGATTTACAAGGCCGTTATGACAAATTGGTTTCAATTGAAATGATTGAAGCTGTAGGGCATCATTATTTAGATACTTATTTAAAACAATGTGCGGCATTGTTAAAACCTAATGGTTTGGCCCTGATTCAAGCAATCACTATAGAAGACCGATATTATCAGCAAGCCTTACATAGTGTTGATTTTATCAAGCGCTATATTTTTCCGGGTAGCTTTATTCCCTGTGTGAGTGTAATTATTGCTAGCGCTACGCGCTGTTCGGACTTTCGACTCATTAATCTTGAAGATCAAGGCGAAAGCTATGCCCTGACCTTAAACCATTGGCGTAAACGTTTTATGGCGGCGTTGGATCAAGTTAGGGCGCAGGGTTACAACGAAGAGTTCATCCGCATGTGGGAGTTTTATCTATGTTATTGCGAAGGCGGCTTTAAGGAAAAATCGATTTCCAATGTGCAGTTGTTACTAGCCAAACCCAGCAATCGCCGTCAACAGTGGTTACCCATTTATGAATCGTAATAACTGGTTGAATATGCTCTGGATGCAGTCCTTATGGTTTAGCGCCGTCCTTGGCGCAGCTCGAGGACAGCTGTGGTTGGCCTCTATATTACTAATCGCCTTTGTGTTCTGGGAGTTTCGCCCAGCTAGACGAGTTTATGGCGACTTCCAGTTAATGCTGGTAGCAGTATTATTCGGACTTATACTCGACACAATCTGGGTAAGGCTAGACTGGCTTCAGTATACAGGGGCGTGGGCTTTATCTGAGCGCGCTCCTTTATGGATACTATTTTTATGGGCGGGTCTGGCCTTAACTATTAATCATTCCATGGCCTGGCTGCAGTCGAGACTTATGCTTGCAGCATTGTTAGGTGCTGTTTTTAGTCCCTTATCGTATCTTGCGGCAGCACGTTTGGGAGCAGTGACTATTGTTAGCGAAGCAGAGGGCTTGTTTATAGCATTGAGTTTAAGCTGGGCGATCGCCCTGCCCTTATTACTGTGGCTAGCTAAGCATTTAAAACACCTTAAACTAGAAAAGATAAGCCATGTTTAGCTTAATGATCATTGCAGATTTTAGTGTCATCGCCATGTTGTTGGCCTGGAAGTGGCAAAGACGACATGCCAACGCTGGAATTGTTGATGTCATCTGGGCATACGGCATGATGTTAGCAGGACCTTGGTATGCTTTTACCGGCACGGCACCTTTGTTTTTAAAATTGAGTTTAGGCCTATTGACCTTTAGCTGGTTTTTGCGTTTGGGTCATTATTTACAGCGTCGAGTCTTCAAAGAAACCGAAGATGGACGTTATCATGCCATGCGTAATGCTATGAAAGACAGAGCACAGCTGGGTTTTTTGTTGTTTTTTCTAGTACAAGCCGGATTTATCTGGATCTTGTCATTACCCTTCTGGGCGGTTGCTCAAAATACTACGCCAGAGGCCTATTTTGTAATAGCAGCCTTGCTGCTTGCCGCCTTAGCACTCTACGGTGAAACCAAGGCGGATCAACAATTAGCTGAGTTTAGAAACAATCCCGATAATAAAGGCTTAAGCTGCCGTAAGGGCTGGTGGCGTTATTCTAGACATCCTAATTATTTTTTCGAGTGGCTGCATTGGTTTGCTTATCCACTCATGGGCTGGGGCGGAGCATACCAATACTGGTTATGGCTCGCACCTGTAGTGATGTTTTGTTTTTTATACTGGTTTACCGGCATTCCATTTACTGAACAACAGGCCTTACGCAATCGGGGTGAGGATTACCGTTTATACCAGAAGTCCACCAGTATATTTTTCCCTTGGTGGCACAAGCCATGAATGGGTGAACCTCAATAAACCCCTTTCAGACATAACTAGGCAGTGAGTTTTTAGATTTTACAAATCGTCTTCATCCGCAGTTATTAAAAATATATATCAATTAAGAGGTCCATCATGAAGTCTATTACACTTGCAGAACATAATTTATTGCCTGATAGTTTGGTACGCTTCGGTATCAGGAAACTGTTAAAACAACGTTTGCAGGATGAGTCTAGTCATGGCAAAGAGCAACGCTATGAACTGTTGCTGGAAAACCTTCGCCAAAGCCCGATTGCCATTGAAACCCTTGCTGCTAATGCTCAGCATACGAAGTCCCAGCAGCATTTTATAAATTTGCCTTGGGTAAACACCTCAAATACTCCTCATGTTACTGGGATGAGCAAACCGAAAATATTGATCAAGCAGAAGCTCGGATGTTAGCCCTTACTGCCGAACGTGCTGAATTGCATGATGGACAACAGATACTCGAACTAGGTTGCGGTTGGGGCTCATTAACGCTATGGATGGCAGAGCATTTTCCAGCTAGCCACATTACCGCCGTTTCCAATTCAAATAGCCAACGTGAATATATTCAACAACAGGCAAAGCAACGTGGTCTTGGAAATATCGAGGTGATTACCTGTGATGTTAATCAACTCACTTTGGATAAACATTTTGATCGCATAGTCTCTATAGAAATGTTCGAACACATGCGTAATTATGACAGCCTGTTAAGTAAAATTTCCAGCTGGCTAAACCTTGACGGCAAGCTATTTGTGCACATTTTTTGTCATAATAATTTGGCTTATCCCTTTGAAACCGAAGGTGATGACAACTGGATGGGGCGCTACTTTTTTACCGGTGGACTGATGCCAGCACGAGATACCTTGCTGCATTTTCAAAAAGATTTACATCTACAATATCAGTGGGATTTGTGTGGTAGTCACTATCAAAAAACAGCTGAAGCCTGGCTAAATAATATGGATCAACATCGTAAGGAAATTAGCGAGGTATTTACTACGACCTATGGTAAAGAACAAGCCGCAATTTGGCAGCAACGCTGGCGTATTTTTTTTATGTCCTGTGCAGAATTGTTTGGTTATAACGAAGGTAATGAATGGCAGGTAGCTCATTATCTTTTTATAAAGACTAGCTGAATAATGTTTAAGAAGTTTAAATCAAAATTCTGTTTAACTAGTTTTAGTGACTAACATTACGCAGTAACATCGTTTTACTCTCGTTTGCCGCGCCGAGCACCGCAGGTTTTGTTGGGATTAGCCCGTAGGGGCGCGGCATGGATGCCGCGCGTCGGTAGGAGGGCAGGAAGCCCTCTCTACCGACCCCCGACAAAACCGAGGAGCGCAGGAAGAAGCGGCAATCGAGCCGCCTTTTCTTTGGATACTTTCTTTTGGCGGAGCAAAAGAAAGTATCTCGCCTTCGGGTGCGAATACCCGATTAACAAATCGTCGCGATAGCGACCTCATTATTTGTTTTTTAACGCTGAATACCTACGTACCATTAGTTAGTAATTAATCTGGAGACTAAAAGTGAACAATAAAAAAATCAGTATATTAGCTGGACTATTGACCACGCTAATCAGTGCTTGCACTAGCCATAGCTTGCCACCTATCAAACCAGTGTCGTCTGTTAATTTGAATCAATTCATGGGCGACTGGTATGTGATTGCTTGTATACCAACAGTCATTGAAACAGAGGCCTACAATGCAATTGAATCCTACCAACTCGAAAAAGACGGTAGTATTAATACGACGTTTGTTTTTCGAAAAGGTGGCTTCGATGGCCCTGAAAAGCATTACAACCCCCGTGGTTTTGTCGTAGAAAACACGGGCAACTCAGTCTGGGGTATGCAATTTCTTTGGCCGTTTAAATCTGAATATATCATTGCTTATCTTGACCAGAATTATAACAACACCATTATTGCAAGAAATGACCGAGACTATGTATGGATAATGGCACGTACACCAACCATTAATGATAGCCAATATCAGGAACTAACAAAAAAAGTCGCTAATCTTGGCTATGACCTAAGTAAATTACGTAAAGTACCGCATCAAGCACATTAAAACTAACGGGTAAAACTTGTTTCTAGTATTCTAGTACTAGCCACTTTAAAGCGGCGTTGATCGATTTAGAGCATTTATGAGACTAAAGGGCTTTATTTTTTCCTGCTCAAAGAAAATCTTATAATACTTTATGTCTTTAACATGCACTTGAAAACCAATATTACAACCTAAGAGAATCTCCCCAAATGTTCGTACTACCTTCCCTATGGAACCTGATTATATCCACGCTAGTCTTTATCCTTGTAGCCAAGTATTTCCGTATTTATCTTGAAGGCAAAGGCTTGGCTAAGGGCATGGCACGCGGCACGCTAGTTTTTGCAGTGGCTTACTTATTATCTTGGGGTTCAGCAGAAATAGTGGATTGGACAGAATCAAAAATAAGCGTACCTCTACCCGCCACACAAAACCCTGATTATCTACAGAAAATGCTGGATATAGTTGCTAAGCCTTTGACCTCAGAAACTAAGGAATAAGGCTCTAAATAAAACCAGCCAGCTAATCGTATGGTTTTAGCGATTAGCGAGTCACTTTCAATAACGCCGCGAACTTTTGATAAATCGTTCAAAAACTGTGATTATGAAAAAAACGGTAATATGTTTTGGAGAAGTCTTGTTTGACGTTTTTCCTACTTACAGACAAATAGGTGGAGCACCTTTGAATGTGGCGTTGAGGTTAGCGGCATTAGGGCTTGAGGCACAAATAATCAGTAAAATTGGCAATGATGCTTTAGGAAAAGAAATATTAAGCTTTATTCAATCCAATCATGTATCCACAGAAACTATTCAAATAGACGATACTTTGGCTACAGGCGAAGTTCTAGTCCAATTAGATGATCAAGGTTCTGCAACTTATACCATTAATTATCCTGTCGCTTGGGATGACATTGAAGTGACTGCCGCAGTGACTAACGCGATAAAAAATGCCGATGCCTTGGTTTTTGGAAGTTTGGCTTGTAGGGATGAACGGACTTATAACAGCTTGCAACAACTGCTTAAAACAGCACACTATAAAATCTTTGATGTTAATCTGCGCGCGCCTTTTTATAGCCAAGCATTGCTTCTCAATCTAATGCAGCAATCTGACTTTATTAAGTTTAACGATGATGAATTGTATGAAATTAGCGGCTATTTAAACTCGCCTTTTAAATCGTTGGAAGAAAATATCCTTTTTATTGCTGGGCACACACATGCAAAAAGCATCTGTGTTACAAAAGGCAGTCAAGGAGCTGTTTTGTATTACAATGAGCAACTTTATTTCAACAGCGGTTATAAAGTTAATGTTGCCGATACGGTTGGTGCAGGCGACTCTTTTCTTGCCGGCTTATTGAGTCAGTTATTAGTCAATGAGCAGCCACAAAAAGCCCTAGATTTTGCTTGTGCCTTAGGTGCAATAGTTGCTAGTCATGAAGGTGCTAATCCAAAGATATCTAATGCTTCAATTACACAACTCATGAGTTAACTTTAATCTAATGCTCATGTCAAATTGGAACGAATACTTACAATTATCAGCGGGGCTTGTTTCTGTCGTTAATCCCATTGGTGCTATACCGACTTTTATGGCGTTAACGGCTGCTCGTTCTCGTGCAGACAAAAAACGTACTGCACTAGTCTGTGCGTGTGCTGTGTTTATGGTGCTACAGATTTCATTGCTTGCTGGCGAACCTATTTTGAATTTCTTCAGTATTGGTCTTCCTGCATTCCGTGTAGCGGGAGGCATATTGATATTGTTAATGGGCTTGAGAATGTTACATGCAACGCCAGACCGAGCCAGGCATACACCAGAAGAACAAGCAGAATCTTCCGAAAAAGAATCAGTTGCCGTCGTGCCTTTAGCTATTCCGTTATTAAGTGGCCCAGGCGCCATTAGTACCACCATAGTGTATGGTCACATGGGACAAACTTGGCAGCATTATTTATTAATGAGTACTGTGATTTTTTCAGTCTCATTCATTGTCTGGGGGGCTTTGCTAGTCGCTCCAAAAATAGCTGGATACATGGGACAAACCGGTATCAATGTTGTAACTAGAGTTATGGGCTTAATACTAGCCGCCATTGCGGTAGAGTTTATTGCTAAAGGCTTATCAGCCCTATTTCCTGTACTCGCAAGTGTGACAGCTTAGTTCTGCTTTATTTTTTGAGCACCCGCTACCGCATCAGCCACACTCCAAAACATTTTATGCTGAAATAGTGCTGGCGCTAATTCAATCAATAACAGCCGTAAAGGATCTTTAACCCGCGCTAATAAAAGTATTTTATTGCGCTGCGTCAAATGTTCAGCAAATTCTATTAAAGATTCTACTGAAGTACTATCTAGATCAGCACTTTGTTCTAGACTGATAATAAGAAAAACTGCGACTTTTATAAGCTTAAATAAGCGATATATTTCAGTCAACAAGCCTTCTACGCTAGCAAAAAATAACGGTGCTTCAGGACGTAATATTAATAATTTATCTTGAGGTAAGGCTTGGGGATGATTTTCTCTATCCACGTAATCTCGTGAACGACCTAACTCAGCCAGTTCACGTACAATTGGTTGACTAAATGATCGTATTGCTAACGCTAATGATAAAGCTACAGAAATTACCATGCCATGAAGTACCCCAAAGGCCAACACAGCCAAAATTGCCGCCAAGGCTAAATACTGATCTCTATTCATACGCCATAACACCAATAATGCTTTTGGATTTAAAGCGTGACTTAAGGCATTAATAACTGCTGCAGCGACTATAGGTTCAGGTATTAAGGCAATCCATTGTTGACCAAATACAGCCATCATTAATAAGACGCCAGCGGCAATAACGCCTGCCATTTTAGTTTTAGCGCCGGCATCTTCATCTGCAGAACTCACCGAAAACCCTGCCCCAACCGGCATGCCCTGTAATAATCCAGAACCTAAATTAGCCGCACCTAAGGCTAATAACTCACGATTAGAATCAACTTTGTCGCCATGAATTAAGGAAAGACTACGAATACTACCCCAAGATTCTGCGACAATAATCACCATTAAACCGCAGGCTAACTCCGCTAATTGCAACCATTTTTCGACGGGTAATTGGGGGATGTTTAATTGAGGCATTTGTAGGGTCACTGCCCCCACGGTAGCGATGTGATAGTCCGCCAAGTTAATGCTATAGCTTAAAATAATACCTAATACCAAAACAATAAAAGCACTGGGTAAGGTTGGCCAACGCTTTAATAAAGACAAGAGCGTCAGGGCCAGCACACCCAATCCAGCACTCCAAGGTGAGGCTTGATGAATTTTTAAGGCAAGATCTACATACAATTCATAAAGATTAGACGCTTGCAAAGTAACACCCAGCATAATGGGTAGCTGTTTGCTGATAATGGTTATTGCCAATGCAAAAGAAAAACCATGTAGCACGGGCCTAGACACAAAAGCAGAAAGCCTACCTAATTTTGCTTTAGATAAGATCAATAAGCCCACGCCAGTGAGTATAACTAAAGCAGCGCCCAAACTGACTACGGCAGTGGCATCAGACGGACGCATAGATATCACAACAGCGGCTAATAAGGCAGCAGCAGAAGACGTAGGCGCTACTATTGCGAAGGGGCTATCACCTAAAGCCGCATACACAACTAAACCAATTAACGCAGCAGTAATAGCGGCCTGAATCGTAAGATGGGCAATAGCCGCATAAGCTACGGCTTCTGGTAATAATATAAAAGCCACTGATAAACCGGCCACTAAATCGGCAACTAATAAAGGCTTGAACAGCGTTTGTATTTGAATCTGCTTAAGCGCTTTAAAGTCCATCAATTAAAAACTCAGTTTTATATAGCCAATCATTAAGAAGTAGCATTGAGCTAAACAATTTTGCAATAAATCATGGCGTCTTCATCAAACTCATAAATCGCGCATAAGCGATGATAACCATCAGCAATAATAACAAGTCCATTTATCTCATCTCTTACTAAGAGTAAAGGCGATAAGGCTATGCCTTTATTAATCTTTTTACTATCTTTATGAACATGAGAATTACTCACGCCTAATAATGATAATTTTGATGCTCGAAAGATATCTTTGGCTTTAAATTGCACGATGTCAGAGACTTTAAGATCATTGACGATTTGAGTTACTTTGCCTGGAGGATAAATAATACTTAAATAAGATAGTGCGGCAGGATAATCATGCTCTTCAACGTCGGGTAACCAGTTAATTTCTTTTTTATTAGATTTTGACATGTTTTGTATAAATTATAATTGGTTAACTAAATATCTATGGCTATCGTAACACAATCTTGCTGGCAGATATTAAGCACAGCTTTTGTAGGTTATACTGCTGCTTATTAAAATAATTTAACTATACTCTGCCATGAAAAACTCAAGCTCTTTATCCAAAGATCGAATATTTCTTAATAGATCACTAGAAGCTAGCATTCGAATTGGCTTATTACTCATCATTAGCATCTGGTGTTTTAAAATTGTAGAGCCTTTTATTACAACTATTATTTGGGGCGCCATTATCGCTGTAGCGGCTTATCCCTTTTACCTACGCCTCAGAATTGCATTAGGTGAACGCAACAAGCTTACGGCCTTCTTGTTTACACTTACCTTCTTGATTATATTAATTGCACCATCCGCCCTGCTCACTGACACTTTAATTGAAGGCTTAAAGTTGCTGGCAGATAAAATCAAAGACGGCTCATTATCAATCCCCAAGCCTCCTGAAAATCTGAACAATGTCATCATTATCGGCGAACCTCTAACCAAGTTCTGGTTATTGGCCTCAGAAAACTTCACCAGTGCTCTACAGGAACTTACGCCTACACTCAAAATCATTGGCAGTTGGTTATTATCAGCAGCGACTAGCGCTAGCATGGCTATTTTACATTTTGTATTTGCCATTATTATTGCAGGCTTTTTATTGGCTAATTCCACTGGAGGTAATCGTACTTTACGGGCCATTACTTATAAATTGGTTCCTGAAAAAGGCGGTGAGTTTGCTGATATTTTGGAAAATACTGTTCGTAGTGTTGCCAACGGCATTTTAGGCGTAGCTTTTATACAAAGTATCTTAGCGGGACTGGCTTTTATGTTGGCTGGCATCCCTTTAGCGGGGCTTTGGGCTTTGCTATGCCTGATTTTATCTATCGCACAGATAGGCGTTGCGCCTATCGTTGTCCCTATCATCATTTATCTATTTTATACGGCTCAAACCTATACTGCTGTAGCGCTTTTAGTTTTCTACATCTTCCTTGCCTTAATAGACCATATATTAAAACCCATCCTACTAGGACGTGGTGTAAAAACACCTATGGCTATTATTTTTATTGGAGCCATAGGTGGTCTGCTTAGTTACGGTGTTATCGGTCTATTCATAGGCGCAGTTATCTTAGCACTAGGCTATGAGCTGTTTTTGTTATGGCTTAATACCGAGTCCAAATCTGATTAACTGATGTTACGCAGTCACAACAATTTATAAAAAATAAATAATGAGGTTGGTAGCCTAAACTTACAACCAAATTGACTCTTGCTCCAAAGCCTTGCCGTGGTGCTGCGACATAGCCCCTAATTTAATTAAATCGTCGCTTAAAGCATTCATGGACTGCAGTTTTTGCATGGCATTTTCAAATTGAACACGCGTTTCCTGCCAAATCTTGGTGCTTCCGAAGGTGATCAATTTATTTTCCCAATCGGGCAACCAATAAAAATCTGAACGGGAGTCTGGGTGCAGAGCGTTAGTTAATCGGACAAAATTGGACAAGCCCACGCCATCATAATCAGGGAATAAAATCACGACATCGGTACGCTTTTGTTGTGCAAGCCATTGCAAGAACAGCTCGGATAATTGCCCAGCATAATAGGCTAGACTACCGTTAAAATTTTCTGGCAACCAATCACAGCGATCAAACAAGGCCTGATTTTCCACTAAGAGTAGTGGCCTATTACTCTGCCAAGCTTGACCTAGACTGATTTGTAACACCGCAGCGCCAAAGTTTTCGGTGAGCTCTGAAACTTGCAGGGTGCTATTTCCATCATCCCAGATCACCTCAGAGTCCCAGGCTTTCATCAACAAATAACAACAATCATGACTGGTTTTGCCTATTTTACTGTGACGTTCTGTGCCTATATTACGACTACGCACCGGCAAATTATCCGGTAAGGTGTCATTATCTAAGGGATGTAATTGACGCAGATAATCGATCACGCTTTGCTGATTAATGATCCGATAAATGATGCTACGGCCTTGTTTAAGAATTTCAATTTGCCGAGTTCTTAGCGCAAACTGCTCCAGTTCCTTTTTCTGGCTGGTAGTGAAAGCCGAGGCTGTTAGTAACTGCTCACTGGCGAGCATGCGTTTTAATGCGCCAGATAAAATGCTCATGGTTACTTATCTACCTCAGCAAGGCTTTCCAGAATCTGCCAGTTAAGTCGGCTGATATGGTTTTTACCCTTGGTAGTCCCGATGGGCACACAATAACGCGCAGTAATTTGCGGCTCTGGTGAGGCAAAAATAAGGGTAAAGCCAAATTCTTCGGCTATTTCAATTAAATTACGTTGATTACGTTGATCCAGAGAAGCGGCCTCATCAAGATAACAGGCGGTTTTAATGGCTTTGCGTGGGTCCTGCATTTGATTAAGCATGGCTAAACCGGTAATGAGTTTGGCCATCAACACCGTTCCATTAGATGCGGCGCTATCAATATCTTCAAATTCTGCCGGTGTTTGATTTTCTTTAGCAATAATAAAAACCAATCTGAATAAATGCTCAACTCGCAAGCCACCGCGCGCTTCGCCTTCCTTGATCAAGATATCTTTGGCTTTATTTAGAGCTTTATCATCCAACACAGTATTGTGGTCGAATAAATCAAAAGAATTTCCCGACTCAACTTGTTCTGAAGTAGAAATCAAGGTTTGTATGGCTTGCACTAAGGATTCATGTTCTCTGGGTTCAATTTTAAATACTTTAAGATCAGACAGCTGGCGACGATTGATCTTGTTATTAAACTCACGCATTCGCCGTTTAAAGGTTTCTAGGCTGTCACGCAAATCTCGCAATATAGCGGCCACCTGCACCACTGCCGAACGCGCTTTACGTTCGATAGCCTCTTGTTCCTGACTCAGTTGCGTCGTATAGTTAAATAACGCGTCTAACTCCTGTTCGGCCGTATCTTGGGTTTGGAATTTATTCACACCGTCTCTATGCAATGTCCCAAGCTGTTGGTTCAAGTGTTCGTCGATTTGCTTTAGCTTATAGCAATCGCGGTTATACGTTTCGATGCGGTCAGCCAACGTCGGCATAGCCAGCTCTGTAGATTCCATGCAAGCCAAGTTGGGCAGCTGCTCTAAAATAGTAAACGGTGGCTGTTGATCAAGTCGTTGCTGGCGAGCCGTGTTGATG
>CAMDOP010000049.1 GCA_945903675.1 Crenothrix polyspora | reverse complement strand
GGTATGGGTGAATAGGGCGGGGGCCAATCTACATCACAGGCTCTAATTAAATTAATAACTAGTCCTAAGGGTGGGACGGCCTCCCAATAAACGGTTAAAGCTTACTTGATCTTTTAGTAATATATTAATTTTGATCATACAAGGTCGGGTTACCCTAATCCTAATCCGACCTACGGCACTTGAATACTCGCTTAAATGAGATGTTAAGTCGAATCAGCCAATCTCTTCAAAGTGGTACTTAGTTTAAGTAAGGCTACGCTTAGTTTATCATCCGAAATACATAGACTATTTTTACGTATAAGGTCTATGCCTTCTAGGATAGGTAGGTTTGCCTTGCGTATTGCCGATGTTGTTACTCCTGAGGCTCGATTAATAATCTTAATTTGTAAGTTATCTATGGGGGATTTAACTAGTGTCTGTATAGACCAGCAAGTTATGATCTTTAATGAGGCAATGTTTAGTTTGTGTAGCCAGATTGTCGGGCAATACTGCTTTAATCTGTTTCAAGATACGCTGTTGTTGCTCAATTTGGCTATGTAAATAAACCATGGTTCGATTGGGGAAAGCTAATGATTTTTTAAATGGCTGTAGTTTTTCTGCCATGAACTTATATCGGTATAACAAAGTAGAGGGGGCTGATTACTTTCGTTTTTATCAGTTAATGTATATCGGATTATGTTGTATTAATAACGTGTACTAAATACAATTTCCTCTATGAAATGCGCTTCACTTTACTCAGATGAAAAAGGTGGAAAAAGTTTAACTATTTTCGATAGCCAGGCTAAGCGCTGGGTATCGGCTTCTTATTATCGTAGTGATTTAACTTATGGTGCTATGGCGTTGTAATATGATCATACACATGTGTAAAGATACTTTTAGTGAATGAGCTATTGCGTGAATTTTTTATTGCTTTCTATGGTACTTAGTACCATAATTTAATTCGAGGTAAGTTCCATTGAAAATTTATAAAACTCGTGTTTTCCATCGATGGGCAGATGATGAAGGCTTAACGGATACATCAATATGCGCTGCTGTTAAAGAAATGAAAGATGGCCTATTTGATGCTGATCTTGGCGGTGGACTATTTAAAAAACGCATAGCTAAACAAGGTAAAGGCAAAAGTGGTGGTTTTAGAACATTACTTGCTACTAACAGAGGTGATAGTGGTTTTTTATCTTTGGTTTCCCAAAAAATGAACGTAGTAATATCGATAAAGACGAAAAAGAAGCGTTGAAAAAGTTAGCTAACCAACTTCTTTTATATAACAACGAACTTTTAAATAAAGCGATTAAAGCAAAAGAATTAATTGAGGTTATTTGTAATGAGAAAAACTAAATCTGCAATTCTTGACGCGGTACATGAAACAGCAAAAAGCTTACATGAGATAGGCGTTATGGATAAAACCACTATGCGAGAGTTTGATAGCCTTTGTCTTCCGCCTATCACTAAACTTCAACCTGACGAAATAAAACAAGTTCGAGAATCTGCAAAGGTTAGCCAAGCTGTATTTGCTACTATTCTTAATATCAGTGTTTATACTGTTCAAAAATGGGAGTCAGGCGATAAAAAACCCACAGGTGCTGCCCTTAAGCTTTTACATATGGTAAAAGATAAAGGCTTAAAGATAGCTTATTAACGATAAGCTATCTTTAAATAGGTTGAAAGCTCGTTTATTTCGATTCAGCCAATCTCTTCAAAGTGGTGCTTAGTTTAAGTAAGGCTACGCTTAGTTTATCATCCGAAATACTCAGACTATTTTTACGTATAAGGTCTATGCCTTCTAGGGAAGGTAGGTTTGCTTTACGTATTGCAGTTTCTGTTACTCCTGAGGCACGAGTAATAATCTTAATTTGTAAGTTATCTATCGGGGATTTAACTAGTGTCTGTATAGACGTTAGTATGGCGCTATTATAAAAGCGCAATTGAGAAGCCCAAATAGCAGAGTCGGTATAGACCAGCAAGTTATGATCTTTTATCAAACAATGTTTAGTTTGCTTAGCCAGATTGTCAGGCAATACCGCTTTAATCTGTTTCAAGATACGCTGTTGTTGCTCAATTTGGCTATATAAATAAACCATGGTCCGATTGGGTAACGCTAATGATTTTTTAAATAGCTTTGGTTTCTGTGCCATGAGTTTATGTCGGTACATCAAAGTAGGGAGGCTGATGACGTTTGATTTTATCAGTTAATGTATATCGGATTACGTTGTATTAATAACGTGCACTAAACACAATTTCCTCTATGAAATGCGCTTCGCTTTCCTCAGCTGTAAAAGGTGGAAATAGTTTAACTATTTACGATAGCCAGGCTAAGCACTCACTGCCATTAAGTTAAGCGAAAATGTAAAAGCTTGGAGTGCAATAGCTTTAGCTATTGCCTATTAAAACAGCTAAAGCAGTAACCATACAGATTACTTAACTTAATGGCATTGAGGCTAAGCGCTGGGTATCGGCTTCTTATGGATATAGTGAGTTAATTTATGGCGATATGGGCTTGTAATTTGACTAAGGTTTGTTGCTGATTAAAAAGACTAATAACTAAAGTTAGATCGATAATCAAATAGATCTATTAATGATTGGGGCTCCGTGCTCCCAGTTTTTGTGTGTTTTATCTTATGAGGCTAGTCATAAAAAATAGCCATTATTCTGTCGTGTAGAGTGGCTTTATGTTATAGATAGAATTGTTATTATATTTATTAGTGATATTTAACTAGATTTTAAACTCATTCTATATTATAAAATGCAGAAATGAATATAATTAAGTCTTTTTAAATTAAGACCGTAAATAACTACTTTATTCACAGATGGATTTTTGCTTCTGCTTATAGGTTAATAATTTTAAATGTTATCTATCAATGCTCTACTGTTGAAAAACATAAGCCTCTAATGACTGATAACTTAGTCATTAGAGTTATTTGTGAGTATTTTTTATTGAGATATAATCAGGTATCTTTTCTAAGTAACTGATATTAGGCCTAGGATTTGGATTTATGCATGACATCAATTAGGAGTAGACTTTGAGTCTGGACGATTTAATTCACTACACGCCTTTGTTACTCACGTTATCTATCGTCTTAGCCATTGTTTTATCTTATCTTGCCTTGGTTGTAATCAATAAGCTGAAAGGCAGTAATCTTCTGGTTGCTGTTATTATGGGTGTAGCTATCTCTGGCATGCATTACATCGCTATGTCTGCTGCTTACTTGGTTAAAGATGACTCAGATCTAGTGTCTGCATCAGGCATCAGTATTAACGTTAGTGTCATGACACTTTTAATTATTAGCCTGTCGACATTAACAATCGCTTTAATTTTACGTAATATTGAGATAATAAAACAGTTACGTGACAATGAGGAACGTTCGACATTTGCTTTGGAAGGCGCCTGTGATGCAGTATGGGAATGGAATCCACAAACGGATCAAATCTCATTTCCTTTGTTGTGGAAAGAAATAGTTCGCTACGCCGAAGATGAACGTCCGACTACCTTCAGTGCTTGGGTAGAAACATTTCACCCTGATGATAAACAGCCTTTTTTATCGGCATTGCATAGCTACTTGGCGAGTAAAGAACGCAGCTTTGCCACTGAATTTAGAAAATGGTCTGCTGAAAACTCTTTGGAATGGGTATTGGCTAGAGGAAAGCTGGTTAATTCTGATGAGCAGGGGCGTCCAATTAGAGTCATAGGTACATTGACTAATATTAGCGCGACTAAAAATTTACAGGCTCAATTAAGTCAGGCGCAGAAATTGGAAGCGATAGGTCAGTTGGCGGCGGGTGTTTCCCATGAAATCAACACGCCTATCCAATACATAGGCGATAATCTTTCCGCTTTACATGATAATTTTGCAGATATTATGAGTTTTCATAACGCTTTGTTTGAAGTCTTGGATGAGGTCGCTACTCAGAAAATAAAAGTATTAGCCGATCAATATGATATGACCTTTATCTTGGAGGATAGTCCTTTAGCTATCCATCAAGCACGTGAGGGCGTAGAGCGAGTAACGGAAATCGTCAAAGCAATAAAAACATTTTCTCATGTTGGGTGCGGCGAAAATAAGCAGTTTATTAATTTGCATGAGGCTCTTAATAATGCCCTAATCATCACTCGCAACAGTTACAAATATATCGCCGAAGTTGAAACTGATTATTCAACTGAAATTAGCACTATTGAATGTTACGCCAGCGAGTTAACTCAAGTGTTTATAAACATGATGATCAATGCGGCTCATTCGATTGAAGAAACACAATCGGGTATCGGTATGATTAAAGTTATCACGAGAAAGCTCGGGGCTAGTGTTGAAATTCTGTTTCAAGATAATGGTGCTGGTATACCTGCAGAGATACAGGATAAGGTTTTTAATCTTTTTTTTACTACGAAAGAAGTGGGTAAAGGTACGGGTCAAGGTTTAAGCTTATCGCATAATATTGTTGTGAACAGGCATGGTGGGCAATTGTTTTTTGAATCTAGTCAAGACCATGGCACCTCCTTTCACATTCAGATTCCCCTTTAGTTTAAAGAGTCTGTTAAGCGTACATGATTAATAAAAATATATTGTTTGTTGATGATAATGAAAATGTCATTAGCGGTATTCAGCGTCAATTACGCCCTTATCGTGGACAATGGCAATTTTTTTTTGTTAATAGCGGAGAAAAAGCTTTGCAATTAATGGCTGAGCAACCTATCGATTTAATCATCGCTGATATGATAATGCCGGTAATGCGTGGCGATGATTTATTGAAAAAAGTAAGCGAGTTATATCCTAGCATAGTACGAATTATACTTAGTGGCGATACGGATGAAGCGGCATTTAAAAGCGGTTTAGGCATCGCACACCAATATCTTAGCAAGCCTTGTCGTGCAGAAACGCTACGTGAGGCTATCATCCATATTTTTGCTGTCTTAGCTTGTGTACAAAATCCTTCTATCATTGCTGAGATGGGTGATCCTAAACTACTGCCTAGTCTGCCAAAAATTTATCATCAATTGAACGCTGCTATTACTAATGAAAATTCCTCTATTGCTGAAATCGCTAATATTCTTGCTAGCGATATCATGCTATCGGCTAAATTGTTGCAAGTCGTTAACTCTGCGTATTTTGGCATTAATCGAAGTGTTTCCAGTCTCGTTGAATCAATCAATCTGATTGGCCTGAAAAATCTAAATAATCTAGTACTCACCGCGCATGTTAAAAATGCATTTCCAGTCAGTAGTCGAGCAATGGCTTTTTTTATGGAATATGTCTGGGCGGATGCTAACCGGACGGCTACTTTGGCTAAGCAGATAGCATTATCGGAAAATCAAGCAGAAGATCGCCCCGATCAAGCTTATGTATGTGGATTGTTACATAATATGGGTCTGTTAATATTCTTGTCACGCGGTGGTGATCAGTTAGTTAGACTCATGGATCAGGTTAAAAATACGATGACCCCTGTTGCTGATTTAGAAATGGAAATCTATGGTTTTACGCGCTCAGAAGCTGCAGCTTATATATTAAGTTTATGGAGAATTCCACCTCGTATCATCGAAGGCATTCTGTTCCAACAGCATCCGTCTTATAGCGAGTACGATGGAGTCAGTGCCTTAACGGCGGTGCATGTTGCCTCAAGTTTGTTAAAACACACAGAATTAGATGGTTATGAACGATTTTTTGAGATGGAAGTGGATAAACATTATTTACAGCGTATTAATAAATTGGAACGTTTGTCTGACTGGCAATTATTAGCCGATAAACTACTGCTTTAATCAGTTACGTAGGTCGGGTTAGCGGAGCGTAACCCGACATAAAAGCTTAATTGTGGTAAGTTGCTAGCCTAAATATCTAAACGCTTCATATGCAATGAAAAGGCATTTACAGGAGCTACTTTAACTAAATCAGTTGCTTATATACTCTGGAGTTTGCATGACTTTATTATCTTCCAGCATTAGCCAAAAAATCTTATTTGTCGATGATGAAGTTCTGTTGATGGAAGGGATAAAGCGCCAGTTACGGAAAAACTTTGATATTACAGTGGCAGAGGGTGGAGATGCAGCATTGATGGTCTTGGCTCAAGAGGGGCCGTTTGCTGTTGTGATATCTGATTACAACATGCCGGGCATGGATGGCATTATTTTTCTAAATGAGGTCTATCTACGATCACCCCAAACCATTTTAGTCATGCTGACTGGACGTGCTGATCTTGATATAGCAATGAACGCATTTAACAATGCCCACATTACTCGTTTTCTGAATAAACCCTGCTCCAGAGTAATCTTGAAAGAAATCCTAACAGAGGGTCTTGAGCAATATCGATTGCGTATGTCTGAGCAATTATTACAAGCGCAGTTGTTACAAGCTAATCAGCAGCTTAATCAATTAAATGGTCAATTAGAATCACTGGTAGAACAAAAAACGCGTGCTTTGCAATTGCAATATCAGTATGTAGCTAATATGGCGCAAATGAATAGCTCCACAGCTATTATTCAAGCACTCGTTGATGCAATCTACCAATTAACGGGTTTGCAAGACATTACTTTATGGTTAAGTCCTCAACTTGATGAACAGTTTAGTTGCTATTATCCATACGACTCGGGATATGCGATTTTTACTGCCAAAAGCTGTATTGATGGCGTGATAGCCAGGCTTTTAAAGGATAAACTGCTTTGGCAGCGTAATGACGAGAACAATTCGATACTCAATGCTTTTGAAGTATCTTTGTTTTCTGGTTTACCTTTCATGTCGGTGCCATTACATAGTAAACAAGGTGTGATAGGATTGCTTAATATATCAGGCGATCAAGCTACACTTGAGCCTGATGTGCTAGAGGCTTTAAGCGGAATGAATGATATCACTGCCACCGCGTTGCAAAGCTGTTGGCATAGGGAAGCGTCGAATGACGCTCAGGATGCAATCATTAATGCCTTGGCTAAGTTATCTGAATGCCGTGATTCAGAAACGGGCTTACATTTATTGCGCCTGAAAATTTATTCTGAGCTTATCTGCCGATTCTTGGCTGAAACGGATAAATATAGGCATATTGTTACGCCAGAATTTACTCAGGATTTAGTGCGCTCCTCACCCCTACATGACATAGGTAAAGTGGGTATACCTGATGCGATTTTAAAAAAAGCCGGACCTTTGACCCCTGATGAATTTGAAATCATGAAAACCCATGCTAAGATAGGCGGTGATACTTTGCGCAGCGTTTATGAACAATATCCATCACAAAGCTTTATCAAGTGTGGCATGGAGGTCGCTTATGGTCATCATGAGAAATGGAATGGTGACGGTTATCCCTTGGGTTTGCAAGGCGAGGCAATTCCATTGGTGGCGAGAATTCTAGCTCTGGTTGATGTTTACGATGCCTTAACTACTCGTCGCGTTTACAAACCACCCTTTTCACGTGAGCAAGCAAAAAGTATCATAATTAAGGGTGGCGGTAGTCATTTTGATCCGGTTATCGTCAATGCTTTTTTAAGTAATGAAGGCGAGTTTTATAAGATTGCCGAACAGTATGCTGATGTTATTGAAGGTGTTGAATAACACTATTTATTAGTCCTATACTGAACTAGACTAAGTGGCTACCAATTTAAGACGGGACACTAGCTTAATCGTTCACTTTTAGATAGGGTTCTGCTAAGCGCTGGCAAAGGGCAAAGCCTAGTATCTATGACGTCTTAAGTTGCTACCCTTTTAGGCTTAATCTTTCACCCTGAGCCTTTCGTCTGCGCTGAAGCAGTTGATAGCCGACTAAGTTAAGTCTTTAGTATGCTTACTTTTAAATTGAATCTGCCTGTCTTTTTAAGGTGGCGCTTAATTTAAGGAGCGCTGCGCTAAGTTTATCATCCGAAATACTCAGACTATGCTTGCGTATAAGGTCTATGCCTTCTAGAGAGGGTAGGTTTGCTTTACGAGTAGCTGTTTCTGTTAGTCCTGAGGGCCGAGTAATAATCTTAATTTGTAAGTTATTTATTGGGGATTTAACTAGTGTCTGTATAGACGCTAGTATGGCGCTATTATAAAAGCGCAATTGAGAGGCCCAAATGGCAGAGTCGGTATAGACCAGTAAGTTATGATCTTTAATGAGACAATGTTTAGTTTGCTTAGCCAGATTGTCGGGCAATACCGCTTTAATCTGTTTCAAGATACGCTGTTGTTGCTCAATTTGGCTATGTAAATAAACGATGGTCCGATTAGGGAACGCTAATGATCTTTTAAATGGCTGCAGTTTCTCTGCCATGAACGTATCCCGGTAGATCAAAGTAAGGGGGGGCTGATAGCTTTCGTTTTTATCAGTTGATGTAGATGTCGGATTAGGTTGTTTAATAACTTACAATAAATAAAATACCCTTTATAGGATGCGCTTCACTGTCGTTCAGCGCATCCTATAAAAGTGTTGGGGTATTATTACGAATAACCTAATCTACGTGACTATTGATAAGCCGCCATCTTATTGAAATTTAAATAACGATAAGAATCTTCAGAACTTGCACTGATTTGCTCGGCATAATGCATGTATTCAGGAAAAGTCGGAATTTTACCTAGAATGGAGCACACAGCGGCCAGTTCGGCAGAAGATAAATAGACGTTGGCGCCATTACCTAGACGATTGGGAAAGTTACGGGTCGAGGTAGACACGACCGTTGAATTTTCTGCCACTCGTGCCTGATTACCCATACATAATGAACAGCCGGGTATTTCAGTTCTTGCGCCTACTTTAGTAAAGGTTTCGTAATAACCCTCTTCTGTTAATTGGCTTTGCTCCATTTTAGTTGGTGGCGCGACCCATAAGCGTGTGGGTAGTTCGCCTTGTTGTTGCTCTAATAATTTGCCAGCGGCACGAAAATGACCAATATTAGTCATGCAAGAGCCTAAGAAAACTTCATCTATTTTAGTGCCAGCGACATCAGAGAGGGTTTTGACATCATCAGGATCATTAGGGCAGGCCAATAATGGTTCTTTGATATCATTCATATTAATTTCAATGATTTCAAAATACTCGGCATCAGCATCGGCTGTTAACAAGACTGGATTGGCCAGCCATTGTTCCATGCTAGTGATGCGGCGGGTAAGGGTGCGTACATCGCCATAACCTTCTTTAATCATCCATTTTATTAGGCTGATATTAGAGTTAAGGTATTCACGTATGGGCGCTTCATTTAAGCGTATCGAACAGCCACCAGCTGAGCGTTCAGCTGAGGCATCTGATAATTCAAAAGCTTGTTCAACTTTTAGATCAGGTAAACCTTCGATTTCCAGTATGCGTCCTGAAAATACGTTCTTCTTACCTGATTTATCTAAGGTTAATAAACCACGTTGTAGGGCCGCATAAGGAATGGCATTGACCATGTCTCTTAGAGTGATACCAGGCTGCATTTCGCCAGTAAAACGCACTAAAACAGATTCTGGCATATCTAAGGGCATGACGCCGGTCGCTGCGGCAAAGGCAACTAAACCAGAACCAGCTGGAAAAGAAATACCTAAAGGAAAACGGGTATGTGAATCACCACCGGTACCTACAGTGTCGGGTAATAACATACGGTTTAACCATGAATGTATGATGCCATCGCCCGGACGTAAGGAAACGCCGCCACGATTCATAATAAAATCTGGCAAGGTGTGCTGCATATCGATATCAATAGGCTTAGGATAGGCAGCTGTATGACAAAAAGATTGTAAAACTAAATCAGCAGAAAAGCCTAAGCAGGCTAAGTCTTTGAGTTCATCGCGGGTCATCGGTCCCGTGGTATCTTGTGAACCGACCGTGCTCATATGCGGTTCGCAATAAGTATTAGGACGAATTCCCGCTACGCCACAGGCTTTACCAACGATTTTTTGCGCAAGCGTATAGCCTTTGCCGCTGTCTTGTAAATCAACGGCACAAGAAAAGACCGTTGAAGCATTAAGACCTAAGTATTTTCTAGCACGTTCAGTGAGACCTCTACCAATAATGAGTGGTATACGGCCGCCTGCGCGTACTTCATCTAAGAGTACGTCAGTTTTTAAAGTAAAGTCGCAGATGAGATCATCGCTATCATGGCGTTTAATAACACCTTCATAGACATAAATATCGATAATATCGCCCATTGCCAATTGTGATACATCACATTCAAAGGGCAGGGCGCCAGAATCTTCCATGGTATTAAAGAAAATAGGCGCAATTTTTCCGCCTATACACACACCACCATCGCGTTTGTTGGGAATAAAGGGGATATCATTACCGATATACCACAGTACTGAGTTGGTGGCTGATTTACGTGATGATCCGGTACCGACTACATCACCGACATAAGCGACTGGAAAGCCTTGTTGTTGTAATTCTTCGATTTGTAGTTCAGCTTGTGTAATGCCGGGTCTAGGCATTTTCAACATGGCTTTGGCATGTAGAGGAATATCGGGTCTAGACCAAGCATCCGGTGCAGGCGATAAATCATCAGTATTGGTTTCGCCCGTGACTTTAAAGACGCTGACTGTCATTTTTTCTGGTACTGCGGGTTTACTGGTAAACCATTCGGCATCCGCCCAAGATTGGATGATTTGTTGCGCATAGCTATTACCGGCTTGCGCTTTTTCTTGAATGTCATGAAAGGCATCAAATATCAGTAAAGTATGAGATAAACCTTTTACTGCAATTGGGGCTAAGCTAGTGTCATCAAGCAGGGCTATTAATGGAGTTATGTTATAACCGCCTAACATAGTACCTAATAGTTCAGTGGCATCTGATGCCGTTAATATAGGTGAGTTTTCAGAGCCATTTGCAATAGCAGATAAAAAGCTGGCTTTAATATAGGCCGCTTCGTCAACACCCGCTGGAACGCGATTAGCTAACAGGTTTAAAACAAATTCTTCTTCGCCAGCAGGGGGGTGTTTAATTAACTCAACTAAGGCCGCCATTTGCTCTGCGCTTATGGGTTTAGGGACTACACCCTCAGACGCGCGTTCTTCAATATGTTTTCGGTACTGTTCTAACATGACGAATTCCTTGTAAGGTATTTAAACTCGGTAACGCTTAAAATGAACGTGCTTAGTTGCTTAGCCATTAGTCTAATGGGTTAAAGACAATTATTGTTTTAGATAGGGTAAACCATGTGGTTTTATAAGAACCGTTAAAGATCCAATAAGAGTGCTAATAAAGCTAAGTATTAAAAAATCTGTGACCATAATACCAAAATAACAGCAGGGCGTTACGGTGGATTGCTCTGTTTGAGCTGAAATGTGTGGGATATAAATAATGATGCTGAGCATCATAGGGTTATGTAAGTAAAGACCAGAACTTTATGGCGCTATACCGATAGGAGGATTTTCGGATATAGTGCCATTCTAAGTTTGCTCTGCTTAATAGTTTCTAGTTGTTAAATATTAACGCCTAGTACTGAGCTTTATTCAGAGGGTTCGCTTCCGGCATAAGCTTCAACGCGTGCTTTAAGTTTTTGCCCTGAGCGAAAGGTGACTACACGTCTGGCTGATATAGGTATTTCTTCGCCGGTTTTAGGATTTCTACCGGGTCTTGGCGTTTTGTCGCGTAATTCAAATTTACCGAAGCCAGAAATCTTTACCTGTTTACCTTGTTCTAATGAGCTTTTAATTTCTTCAAAGAAGAGTTCAACCATATCTTTGGCTTCGCGTTTGTTTAAGCCCACTTCCTCAAAAAGTCTTTCTGCAAAATATGCTTTAGTTAATGCCATTAATTAGTCCCTCAGTTTTGCGTTTAATTTTTCGGTCAATAGAGTTAATAACTTGCTAATGATAGCGTCTATTTCAGAGTCTGTTAGAGTTTGCGTAGTGTTCTGGAATATCAAGCATAAGGCGACACTTTTGCTGCCGTCTTCTACACCTTTGCCACGATAAATATCAAATACTTTAGCGTCTTGTAAAGTTACTTCTGCGCTGTTTATAACGCAGTTGATTATATCATTGGCTGCTATATCTTCTTTAACAATCAACGCTAAGTCGCGTCGAACTGAAGGATATTTAGATAAAGATTTGAATACCGGTATGCGCTTATTTAGCACGAGATTTTGATCCAATTCAAAAAGAAAAACAGGGCAATCAAAGCCTAGTTTTTTTTCTAAAACAGGATGTAGCATGCCTAACCAACCAATGGTTTCACCATCGTGTGATAATATTTTCGCTGATTGACCTAAATGCAGTGCAGGTTGAGGGCAGGGTACAAACTGCGCGATACAACCGGTTAAAGAAAATATGGCTTGTACATCGGCCTTGATATCAAAGAAATCAACTTTACGTGACTTCTCTCCCCATTGCTCGCTATAAACATCACCTAATGCCAAGCCACTCAACATTTTTTGCTGATGGGTTGTATCATCGGTTTTGATAAAGCGTAGGCCGGTTTCAAATAATCGAACTCTATTTTGTTGACGGTTAGTATTGTATAAGGCTGCTTTTAATAATCCACACCAAAGTGTAGTACGCATCACCGCTAATTCTGAAGAAATTGGATTTTTAAGGCGGATAACCTCCATTTCTGGGGCGATAATTTGTTGAATATCTTCATCGACAAAACTATAAGTGATGGCCTCTTGATAGCCTCTATCAACCATTAAATCTTTGATCCGATCTATATCAAGCGCAGCTTCTGTGGCAGTGCATAATTCAGCGCGCATTAATAAACTACTGCTCGGTAAATTATTATAGCCATAGATGCGGGCTATTTCTTCAATCAGGTCAGCTTCAATGGCGATATCAAAACGAAAACCTGGAGGGGTAATTAACCAGTCTTCAGGTTGTGCTTGGATGACCATACCTAAGCGCTTAAAAATATCGCTGACTTGATCATCAGCTAAAGAAATGCCTAGTGTTTTATTGATGCGTTGCTTTCTTAAAAGAATCGGCAGGCGTGCAGGTAAGGTTGCCTCAGTGGTCACTTCTGAAATAGGACCTACATTGCCGCCAGCAATCTCAACGATGAGTTGGGTTGCACGTTCAATAGCTCTAGTTTGTAAGGTCGCATCAACACCACGTTCGAAACGATGTGATGAATCAGTATGTAAGCCAAAATTACGAGCTTTACCGGCTATAGCCAGTGGTGCAAAAAATGCACACTCAAGAAAAACTGATTGAGTTTGATTACTGACGGCTGTTTCACTGCCCCCCATAATACCTGCGAGGGCTAAGACTTTTGCATCATCAGCGATTACCAAAGATTCCGTATTTAAGGTAAGGACTTGATTATTTAATAAGCTTAAACTTTCTTCTGCTTTAGCCCAGCGAACACTAATGTTGCCGGTTAATTTATCAGCATCAAAGGCATGTAAAGGTTGCCCAAGCTCTATTAACACATAATTAGTGACATCAATTAATGGACCTAAACTTCTAATGCCAGAACGACGCAGACGTTCTTGCATCCATAAAGGTGTTATTGCGCTAGCATTGATGCCCGTAATGAGACGACCCAAATAACGAGGGCAGGCCGTTGTATCGGCTACAGATACTTTTAGAGTATCTTGATGAGTAACAGGGGAATTAGTGAATGCTGTGGCAGTCCATTCCAGTTTGTTGAGTACGGCAATTTCTCGCGCTAAACCTTCAGCGCATAGGCAATCAGCTCTGTTAGGCGTTAAATCAACTTCCAAGATGACATCGTTCAGTGATAAATAATCACGAATATCAACACCAACGGGTGCATCATCTGCTAATTCCATTAAGCCATGAGCATCAACAGCTAAACCTAATTCTTTTTCAGAGCAGAGCATGCCGAAAGATTCTACGCCCCGTAGTTTGGATTTCTTTATTTTGAAATCACCGGGCAACACTGCGCCACAGAGAGCCGCTGGTATTTTGAGGCCAATACGAACATTGCTAGCACCGCAAACAATTTGCAGAGCTTCGTCTGTGCCTACATTGACTTGGCATACACGAAGTCGATCAGCGTCGGGATGTTGCTGCATGTCAATGACTTCACCAATGACTACGCCATTAAATTGAGCGGCAGCAGGTTCTACAGAACCTATTTCTAGGCCTGCCATTGTTAATTGTTCGACCAGTTCGTCTGTATTTATTGCTGGATCAACATACGATCTTAACCAAGCTAAACTAATTTGCATGATTTACATGTTCCTGTGTAACGAAAACTTAATTAAATTGTTCTAAAAATTTAAGATCATTTTCAAAAAATAATCGTAAGTCGTTAATTCCATAGCGCAGCATTGCGAGGCGTTCAACACCCATGCCAAAGGCAAAGCCGCTGTATTTTTCACTATCAATATTAACTGATTTAAAAACCGCTGGATGAATCATGCCGCAGCCCATAACTTCAAGCCATCCGGTTTGGCTACACACACGACAGCCTTTTCCGCTACACATCACGCATTCTATATCGACTTCTGCAGAAGGTTCTGTAAAGGGGAAATAAGAAGGCCTAAAGCGGACTTGTATGTCTTTTTCAAAGAAAGCTCTTAGGAACTCGTAAATAACACCTTTTAAATCTGCAAAGCTGACATCTGTATCGACTAGAAACCCTTCTACTTGATGAAACATCGGCGTGTGAGTGATATCTGAATCACAACGATAAACTCGGCCAGGGGCAATCACTTTTAAGGGTGGTTGTTCAGACTCCATGGTTCTGATTTGCACGGGTGATGTATGCGTTCTTAAGACCGTATGGGCATCAAAATAAAAAGTGTCATGCATCGCGCGGGCAGGATGATGAGCGGGAATATTGAGCGCTTCA
>CAMDOP010000048.1 GCA_945903675.1 Crenothrix polyspora | reverse complement strand
AATCATTATGAACTAACCAAAAATGATAGTCTGCGTGATGCTTTCAAAAAAGACATCAATCGGTTCGACAAGTTTTCTATCCAATTTAATGAAATTCTTTTTGATTATTCCAAAAACAGAATAACAGAGCAAACCAAGACATTATTAATAGATCTTGCTAAGCAAGCAGAACTAGATAAAAAAATTAAAGCACTATTTTCCGGTGAGAAAATCAATACCACCGAACATAGAGCCGTTCTTCATACTGCTCTTCGTAATCGATCTAATAAACCTATTTATGTTGATGGGCAAGACGTGATGCCTGATATCAATCGGGTACTCACAAAAATGCGTACTTTTTGTGCCTCCGTACGCTCGGGTGAATGGAAAGGCTATACCGGAAAAGTAATCACTGACGTGGTCAATATTGGTATAGGCGGCTCAGGTTTAGGTCCAAAAATGGTTTCGATGGGGCTATCACCTTATAGTTCAGCTTCTTTAAAAGTACATTATGTTTCTAATATTGATCAAATCAATATTGTTGAAGTCTTAAAATGTCTTTCACCAGAAACCACTCTTTTTATCATTGCCTCCAAAGTATTTAATACTCAAGAAACCATGATGAATGCAAAATCAGCAAAAACATGGTTTCTAGCTGAAGCACAAGACTCAAAAGCTGTTGCAAAACACTTTGTCGCCATTTCAACTCATGCAGAAAATGTCGCAGAATTTGGTATTGATACAGACAATATGTTTGAGTTTTGGGATTGGGTAGGTGGTCGGTATTCTCTATGGTCAGCCGTAGGCCTATCCATTGCCTTATATATAGGCATGGATAACTTTGAAGAACTCTTACTTGGTGCTTACGAAGCCGACTGCCACTTCTTTAACGCGCCTTTTGAAGATAACATACCTGTCATCATGGCCTTACTGGGCGTTTGGTATAACAATTTCTTTAATGCCGAATCTCATGCTTTATTGCCTTATGATCAATCTATGCGATATTTTGCTGATTACTTTCAACAAGGCGACATGGAAAGTAATGGCAAAAGCATTAATCTACAAGGCGAAAAAGTCGACTATAACACCGGCCCTATCATTTGGGGTCAGCCCGGCACTAATGGTCAACATGCGTTTTTCCAACTGATACACCAAGGCACTAAACTAATACCTTGTGATTTTTTAGCAGCTGCCAACAGTCACTACAAACTTCCTGAGCATCATGATATTTTAATTTCAAACTTCCTAGCTCAACCTGAAGCCTTAATGAATGGTCTCACTGAAGAAGAAGTTAAAAAGAAACTAAGCCCAGAGCAACAAACTGATAGTTTATTAGTGGCCTCAAAAGTATTTGACGGTAACAAACCATCAAACTCTTTTCTTTTTAATAAAATGACGCCTAAAAACCTAGGATCTTTATTAGCTTTTTACGAACATAAAATTTTTGTGCAAGGTATCATTTGGAACATTAATTCCTTTGATCAAATGGGCGTGGAACTAGGTAAAGTACTAGCCGGAGTCATTTTGCCAGAACTTAAAAATGATGAGTTCATTACTACGCATGATTGCTCTACCAATGCTTTAATTAATCGCTATAAAGACTTACGAGAAGATTAATCAGCGCCTAGCTTTAAAAAAGTCACGTAACAAGCCAGAGCAGTCATGCTCTAAAACTCCACCGACCCAGTTAATATGATGATTTAAAAAGCTGGCGTCGGTAAGGCTCAAGGCATTACAAACAGCGCCTCGTTTGGCATCATAAGCACCAAACACCAACCGATTAATACGCGCATTGCTCATGGCTCCCATACACATAACACAAGGCTCTAAGGTTACATAAAGCGTAACCGCACCTAAACGGTAGTTTTCCAAAGCTAAACCGGCTGCTCTTAAGGCGACTATTTCAGCGTGAGCGGTTGGATCATGACGCTCAATAACCGAATTCCAACCTTCAGCAATACATCGATTATCTTTTACAATGACTGAACCCACGGGCACTTCACCCTGCTCTTCAGCTCGTTGAGCCAATCTAAAGGCATAACGCATCCATGCCTCATCAATACTAGGATCTATCTCCATAACTGGTTTCTACTTGAGTTGATAATTAATATTGCGCAGTTACGTCGTCGACTTAATCTCGTTTGCCGCGCCGAGCACCGCAGATTTTGTTGGGATTAGCCCGAAGGGGCGCGGCATGGATGCCGCGCGTCGGTAGGAGGGCAGGACGCCCTCTCTGCCGCCCCCGACAAAACCGAGGAGCGCAGGAAGCAGCGGCAATCGAGCCGCCTTTTCTTTGGGTACTTTCTTTTAGCGCAGCAAAAGAAAGTACCTCGCCTTCGGGTGCGATTACCCGATTAACGCATCGTCGCGATAGCGACCTCATTATTTGTTTTTAAACCGCTTAATAACTGAGTAAAACCAGTAAATAATCACAGCAATTTAGAGGTTCGTAAAGTAAAGGTAACAGGACCATTATTAATTAACGATACTTGCATATCAGCACCAAACTGTCCGAATTGCACCGTTGGATAAACAGCCAAGGCAACTTGTTGCAGATAGCTAAACAATTGCTGGGCTTGTTCTGGTGCTGCGCCTGAAATAAAACTAGGGCGATTACCTTTTTGGGTATCAGCTGCTAAGGTAAATTGTGGAACGATCAGCAATCCCCCATGAATATCTCTTAAGCTTAGATTCATGCGATCTTGCTCATCAGAAAAAATCCTAAAATTCAATATACGCTCCAGCAAGCGCTCAGTCTCTTTAGGCGTATCGTCTTTCTCGACGGCAACCAGAGCCATAATACCTACATCAATTTCAGCGATGTCTTTATGATTTACCGTCACCTTTGCCATATTGACACGCTGAATAATTGAGATCATATATTCATCTTCCTAGGACCCACTCAATCATTATTATCCGTCAACACGCATCATCACTTCCTGCCATAACTCATGATAAGCATCCATAGACTTGCTTTTATTCATAAAGCCACCTAGAGGTTGACGTTCAAGCCCCATGCGCTCTATATCAGAGGCATAAGGAATAGCCGTTGATAATATTTCAGGGTGATTCTTAACTAGGTTCTCCATTATATCTTTATGCATCTTTTTTCGGCGGTCGGCCATGGAGAAAAAAGGAATCAAAGCAAGATTATCCAGATTATTCTCAGCTATAAAGGCTTTTAGTTGCTCTAGCGTTCGTAAAGACAAGGTAGTCGGAATGATAGGTGACAATAAAATATCGGCCGCAGCAAAAACCGCCTCTGAAAGTAGAGAAATATTGGGTGGACAATCTAAGAATATAAAATCGTAGTCATCAGCCAACGGCTTAAGTAACTTTCTAATTTGTGAAGTAGGCTTCTTTTTGGTATCCAAAACCAGATCTAAATTTCTAAATGAGAAATCCGCAGGCAACAAATCTAGATTTGCAAAATCAGTCCCCTTAATCAAGCCTTCCAGATCACGCTTTCCTGCTATAAGGTCTTTGCTGCCACCTTTGATTTTAGGTTTAATCCTAAAATAATAACTGCTAGCGCCTTGAGGATCTAAATCCCAAACCAAGGTGCGATAACCTTTGCTGGCAGAAATATAGGCCAAATTAACCGCGCTTGAGGTTTTACCGACACCACCCTTAATACTGTATAAAGCTATGATCTTCATCAAATACGCCTATGTGTTAAAAATCAATTACTATCCAATTAATTATTATATTGTTATGCGATCATTCTAGCTTATAAACAAAACAGCTATACGAATTTGTCAACACACTATCTAGTTAAAACGACCATAAGCACAGACCTCTACCTTGGGTAAATCCACAAACAACTACCTACTTAAACTAAATAATAACATCAAGCCAAGTTCTACATGAATACAAGCCGCTTATAGTTTATAATCAAGCCTTTTTAAAGTTTTCATCGAGCTATGCTTTCTGGCATTGGCTATCGACTGTCATAGGTAAAACGTAACACCATGCAAGAAATAAATCCGATTAGAAATAAAATAGCCGACTTAAAAAGTCGTGGTGACTCCCTTAGGGGGTATCTTTGACTTTGATGTTAAGAATGAACGCTTAGTCGAAGTTTTACGAGAACTAGAAAACCCTAAGATTTGGGATAATCCCGAACTCGCACAAACCTTAGGTAAAGAACGCGGGCAATTGGAAGTCATTGTTAACACCATTAATGACCTAGAGCGTGGCTTGGCAGATGCCGAAGAGCTACTAGCTATGGCTATAGAAGACGATGACGAAGAAACGGTAGAAACCGTAATCGATGATTTAGCGCATTTTGAAAAAAGAGTTGCTGATCTTGAGTTTCGACGCATGTTCTCTGGTGAAATGGATCCCAACAACGCCTTCTTGGACATACAATCTGGCTCAGGTGGTACCGAAGCGCAAGATTGGGCATCCATCATCGAACGTATGTTTTTACGTTGGGGTGAACGCAAAGGCTTTAAAACCGAACTTATTGAAGAATCACAAGGAGATGTCGCTGGCATTAAAAGCGCCACTATTCGCTTTGAAGGTGAATACGCCTTTGGTTGGTTGCGTACTGAAACGGGTGTACATAGGCTAGTCAGAAAATCACCTTTTGACTCTGGCAATCGTAGACATACCTCCTTTGCCTCAGTCTTTGTCTCACCAGAAATTGATGACGATATTGATATCGACATTAACCCCGCCGATATACGCATCGATGTATACCGTGCTAGTGGTGCCGGTGGTCAGCATGTCAATAAAACTGAATCTGCTGTGCGTATGACTCATAACCCAACGGGCATCGTCGTACAATGTCAAAGTGATCGTTCGCAACATAAAAATCGTGCGACCGCTATGAAGCAATTAAAAGCCAAGTTGTATGAACTGGAAATGCGTAAGCGCAGTGAATCAGCTCAAGCCTTAGAAGATACCAAATCCGACATAGGCTGGGGCAGTCAAATCCGTTCTTATGTGCTAGATCAGTCACGCATCAAGGATTTACGCACCGGCGTAGAAACAGGCAATACTCAAGCCGTGCTAGATGGCGATTTGGATCAGTTTATTGAAGCTAGTCTAAAAAGCGGACTCTAAGCCGTCTAGATCAACCACCGTTATTTTACTTAATCATTTAATTACTAAATCCCATGTCAGACATACAACAAGACGAACAAGAACAAATTAAACAACGCCGTAGCAAATTAAATGAACTACGAGAAAACGGCGGCATCGCCTTTCCTACCGACTTTCGTCGTAATGTGGTTGCAGGGGAATTGTTTGCTAAATATGGCGAAAAGACTAAAGAAGAACTAGAAGCCGAACCCGTGCGCGTCAAACTGGCTGGCAGAATGATGACTCGCCGAGTGATGGGTAAAGCCAGCTTTGCTCATATTCAAGATATGTCAGGTAAGATTCAGCTTTATATCACTAGAGACACCCTGCCCGAAAACTTTTATAACGAACAATTTAAAAAATGGGACATTGGTGACATTGTCGGAGCAGAAGGCGTGCTCTTTGTTACCCAAACCGGTGAATTGAGTATTAAGGTCGATGATATTCGATTATTAACTAAAGCCTTAAGACCCTTACCTGAAAAGTTTCATGGCCTTGCCGATCAAGAAATCAAATACCGTCAGCGGTATTTAGATTTAATCATGAGCGAGCAATCGCGAGATACCTTCTTAATTCGTTCTAAAATAGTCGCCTATATTCGCCAATTTCTAATTGAACGTCAGTTCTTGGAAGTTGAAACGCCTATGATGCAAGTTATCCCTGGTGGAGCGACCGCGCGTCCTTTTACCACACATCATAATGCCCTAGATATGGACATGTTTTTGCGTATAGCGCCTGAACTGTATTTAAAACGCTTAGTCGTCGGTGGCTTTGAACGCGTCTTTGAAATCAACCGTAACTTTCGTAACGAAGGCTTATCAACGCGCCATAATCCAGAATTCACTATGCTGGAGTTTTATCAAGCCTATGCTGAATATCATGACTTAATGGATTTAACCGAAGCTATGTTGCGAGGTATTGCCTTAGAAGTGATGGGTATAACAGAAGTCACTTATCAAGGTGAAACCTATGATTTTGGCAAACCCTTTGATCGCATGACGGTGGTTGAGTCTATCCTGCACTTTAATCCTGACTTAACAGCGGTTGATCTTGATAGTCGTGAGGCCGCTCTTAGCGTTGCCCAAAACTTAAAGATTCCAGTTAAAGACGGTTATGGCCTGGGTAAGATACAAATTGAGATTTTTGAGAAAACCGTAGAAAGCCGTTTGATGAATCCAACCTTCATTACTGCCTATCCTGTTGAAGTGTCTCCATTAGCAAGACGTAATGATGACAACCCTCATGTTACCGATCGCTTTGAGTTTTTTGTGGGTGGTAGAGAAATCGCCAACGGCTTTACCGAGTTAAATGATGCTGAAGATCAAGCCGCACGTTTTCAAAAACAAGTTGAAGAAAAAGAAGCCGGCGATGATGAAGCCATGCATTTTGATGCTGATTATATTATCGCCTTAGAACACGGCATGCCACCTACTGCGGGTGAAGGCATAGGTATAGATCGCTTAGTGATGTTATTTACCGATGCCCCCTCTATTCGTGATGTCTTGTTATTTCCGCATATGCGTCCTAAGGCTTAAAGTCAGTGATGCAGGACGTGGAAACGATAACAATTATTAGGCGTCGCGACCTGTCCCTACGGCGTTCAAAGTAATAGTAGTTGTACCAGAGCGGTTATATAGGGTGGATAAGCATAGCGCATCCACCGTTGATACCGGATGCGCTTTGCTTATCCGGCCTACGAGCTTGGAGTGCAATAGCTTTAGCTATTGCTTTGTAAAACAGCTAAAGCTGTTTTACTCCAACTTTGTAGGTTCTACGTGGGAATCATCAAAAACTATCTTTACGCTGCCTTAAGGCTGCAAACACAACATCAGCTGCAGCACCGACTAAGCCTAATTCTTTTTGTATATTGATACTATCCACTCTAAAGAATGGATTAGTGGCTATTTCTTCAGCAATCGTAGAGGGGACTGTCGGCTTATTGATGGCTCTAAGCTCAGCTACAGCTAAGAACTTTTGTTGTAAATCACTATTATCTGGCTCTACGCTTAAGGCAAACTCGGCATTAGCCAAAGTATATTCATGTGTGCAGTACACCCGTGTTGAAGGAGGCAAAGCCTTTAAGGTCTGTAAGGACTTATACATTTGCCCCGGAGTACCTTCAAATAGGCGACCACAGCCCATAACAAATAAGGTATCACCACAAAACAAAGCTTGATCCCCCGCAAAATAATAAACCACATGGCCGCTAGTATGCCCTGGTGTCACTAAAACCTGAGCCTGATGCTGACCTAAAGAAAACACATCGCCCTGCTTAACACCGACATCAATACCCGGAATACGCTCTCGATCTGATGCTGCGGCGATAATCTTACAGCCAGTTTGTTGCTTTAAGGCTAAGTTGGCACCGACATGATCCCAATGATGATGAGTGTTTAAAATAAAACTCAGTTGCCAGCCTTTCTCAGCCAATACATCCAATACGGGCTGTTCCAAAGCCGGATCAATCACTGCGGTTTCTAAGCTAACGCTATCATGCAGCATATAGATGTAGTTATCGTTTAACACGGGAATTTGTAGTATATCCAGCATGATGTTGTGACTCTATAAAGGAGGTCGAATACCGTAAGTCCTTAGTTTAGCATCGTAATAGCCTACTTATGTTACATAACCATTCTTATGTTAAAAACAAATAATGAGATCGCTATCGCGACAATTATTTGAATCGGGTATTCGCACCCGAAGGCGAGATACTTTCTTTTGCTCCGCCAAAAGAAAGTATCCAAAGAAAAGGCGGCTCGATTGTCGCTTCTTCCTGCGCTCCTCGGTTTTGTCGGGGGACGGTAGAGAGGGCTTCCTGCCCTCCTACCGACGCGCGGCATCCATGCCGCGCCCCTTCGGGCTAATCCCGACAAAACCTGCGGTGCTCGGCGCGAGCAAACGAGAATAAAACAAGGTTACTACATAATTTAAATGACTCATACAAACTAACGCGAATAATTCATTGCATGCATTGAATACAAACAAAGCTCAGGCCTATGGCCTATTTTTTGATACACTTACCCTATGAAAACCCCTACTCTTTCAAACTTGACATAAACATCATGACTAACTTTACCCTCACCGCTATTTCTCCTATTGATGGTCGCTACGCAGATAAAGTAGACGCACTACGCCCGATATTCAGTGAATATGGTTTGATCCGTTTTCGCGTACTGGTTGAAGTCCGCTGGTTACAAGCCTTGGCTCAACAGCCTTTAATCATCGAAGTCAGCCCCTTTAGTGACCAGGCAAACCAACACTTAAATAGTATCATCAGTGATTTCTCAGAAGCCGATGCTCAGCGCGTCAAAGACATAGAAAAGACCACAAATCACGATGTTAAAGCCGTTGAATATTTGCTTAAAGAAAAAATAGCCGGCTGCGCTGAACTGGAAAAAGTCAGTGAGTTTATCCATTTTGCCTGTACCTCAGAAGATATCAATAATCTGTCTTATGCCTTAATGCTTAAAGAAGGTCGCCTCGTTATTCAAGCACAAATCACTGACTGTATTAATGCACTTAAAAAGTTAGCGATAGAAACAGCCGACCAGCCTATGTTGTCACGTACTCATGGCCAATCAGCAACACCGACTACAGTAGGTAAAGAATTTGCCAACGTAGTCGCACGTATGCAACGCCAACAAGATCAACTACAAGCGGTAGCCTTGCTAGGTAAAATAAATGGTGCTGTGGGTAACTATAATGCCCATGCTATCGCCTACCCAGATATTGATTGGGCCGAATTTGCTAAAGACTTCATACTCTCTCTAGGCTTGCAATTTAATCCTTATACCATCCAAATTGAACCGCATGATTATATCGCTGAGTTTTTTCATGCCTTGTCACGCTTTAACACCATCTTGTTAGATTTCGATCGTGATATTTGGGGTTATATTTCCTTAGGCTATTTCAAACAACGTGTTATCGCTGGCGAAGTGGGTTCTTCAACCATGCCACATAAAGTTAACCCTATTGATTTTGAAAACTCAGAAGGTAACGTTGGCATTGCCAATGCCTTGTTTAGCTTTTTAGCCGAAAAGTTACCGGTATCACGCTGGCAACGTGACTTAACCGATTCTACGGTCTTAAGAAATATCGGCGTCGGTATTGCCCATACCAGCATCGCCATCCAAGCCAGCTTAAAAGGCATTTCAAAATTACAGATTAATGTCGATGCGATTGAAGCTGATTTGAATGCTAACTGGGAAGTGCTGGCAGAACCTATACAAACAGTCATGCGTCGTTACGGTATAGAAAAACCTTACGAGAAACTAAAAGAACTCACACGCGGCCAACGTATTACCCCAGAACAAATGCAGGCCTTTATTGAAAAACTTGAGATACCTGATGATGCCAAGACCGCCTTACTGGCCTTAACGCCAGGGACTTACATAGGTTATGCTGAAAAACTAGCCAAAATTGTTTAATCTTCAACATTACGCTTAATAGTTCGGGTTACCTTATTGCTAACCCGAACTCACAACTGTTTTTTTAATAAATACAGCAAGTCACTATTTCTTGATCTAGCTCAACTTTTTAAATTTTTCTTTTGGTTTAATAGAACCCTGTTGACAACACTCAACAGCTAACCAAATTCAAAACAATATTAGTGGAGCATTAACATGACTACAGAAACACAAGAAAAAGATAATTTTTGGCTTATTGTTGGCGGTGTTGTTGCAGCGGCAATACTGACTATGGTACTTATCAAAAGCAACGAACATGGCAAGTATGTTTCAACTGCAAATGCTATAGCAGAAGATGCTAGCTATGTTGCTCATAAATCAGAAAATAAGTAACATTCTTTCTAGGTAGCTTTATTGTTTGTATCGTTTAAAACGCATAACAACGTTAGATTTAACATTGTTATGCGTAGCCTTTCTAAATCCTCTTCATTTTTGGCTGTTTAATGAATACGTGGTGTAGTAATTAAACAGCTCTTTTTTATCGATAATCTTAACTTGTTTAGATCTAACCTCTATCAAATGCTTAGATTGGAACAAATGAAAGATTCGACTCACTGTTTCATGCACAATGCCTAAATGATTACCTATTTCCTCTCGCGACATGCTTAGACGAAACTCCAGTTCAGAATAGCCCCTTTGCTTGAAACGTTCTGATATTTGTAAAAGAAAGCTTGCGACCCGTTCTTCAGCAGAGCGACGATTTAACATCATCCTTTCAATTTGAGCATCAAATTGACTACAAGATCTTTGTAACAATAAATGATTTAAGCAGGATGTTTGAGTAAGCAACTCATCTATCTTATGCGCAGGTAAATGACAATAATTCACCGTTTCTAAAACAATTGCTGTGCAATTGTAGGTTTGCGTAGCCAAGCCATCAAAACCTAAAACCTCACCCGGCAATATAAAGTCAACAATGAACTCATTGCCATTGGCATCAAAACTTATTAGTTTTGCACTCCCAGATCGCAAAGCAATCATGCCTCTAAAAGGACTGCCGGCATGATAAATAGCCTCCCCTTTTTGACGTATATTATTTCGATTAACTAATAAGGCTAATTCGCCTATCTCAAAGTGATCGAGTCCTTTAGGAATACAGAATTTATCCAGATTACAGTTGATACAAGTAACAGTATTTTGAGTAGACGATGTTTTAGAGACTATTGATGCAGTCATTTTTAATATTAATTAACCTTTTTAATAGTATGTTTATACAGGTTAATGTACATAACTCAAAGTTAAGTAAGTATTAAACTACATGTCCTTATGAAGATTAATCAACTGCTCCCCAAAAGCCTTAAGTTTTTTAACTGCGCTATAAAACACTTTTAGCTTATTAAGCTTGTAATCCTCTAAGTCATTTGGCAAGATTTTTGTCGTATCATATAAATTTAAATACTAGTTGTCTCATCCATTTTTTAGGGTAAACTTCAAAGTGCATACTTGGTAATGAGGCTCTTATTGCTTCATTACACTTGATCCAATAGTTAACAATAAAATAAAGCGGTTCTTTTTTTAACCACATAATAACTAAGAGGTATTTATGAGCAAAATTTTAAATGAAGTATTATCAGCCAACCGTGATTACGTCAATGATTTCGGCGTCAAAGGCGAACTCCCCCTACCTCCAGGTAGACATTTTGCCATTTTAACCTGTATGGATGCCCGCTTAGATCCAGCAAAATACGCCGGTCTTTCAGAAGGTGATGCGCACGTTATTCGTAATGCCGGTGGTCGCGCCAGTGACGATGCTATCCGCTCACTTGTGATTTCTTATAAATTATTAGGTACCAAAGAATGGTTCGTTATTCACCACACTAACTGTGGCATGGAATTATTTAATAATGAAATTATGAGCGACTTATTAGGCAGCAGCCTAAAAACAGCGTCTATAGATGCGAGTGGCTGGCACGATAGTTGTGAAGGTCATGGCTCTACAGAAGGCAAATACATCAACTGGCTAACCATTAAAGATCAACAAGAAAGTGTTTTAGAAGATGTGTTACGTATCAAGAACCATGCCTTAGTCCCTTCTAATATCCCTGTTTATGGTTATATCTACGAATGTACTACTGGCCGTTTGATCGAAGTACTTGCTGCAACTGAAGCAGGTAAAGCGAGTTAATAAAACTTAAGCCAGCAATCATTACCTTACTAGCCTTATAACGCTAACGATAGCGTTTGAAAGTATCTTTTAGTGGCTGACGCTACTAAAAGATACTGGGTTAGTTACACTGTTCCCTGTATTGCATAGACCGCTAAACACAGCATTAACAAAACCCTCATCTTAACCACAGACAATTAACGAGTTAAGCTGCAATATCCCCTTATTTTTAGCGCAAAATGCTTAAAATAAACCCTAGTATTAATCTTCAACAGCCCCATGTTGGTTGATAGTTGACTATCATCAGTCACAAAAAATATAAAGCAAACCTACTCTATTAGAAAACCATAGCTTTCTTCTATCGATCAACCCTATATCACAACAGATAGTGTGTAAGTTTCTGTGGGTAGAGCTTGTATTATTGTCGATACCCACTACTGTGCTGCGGATTAAATATAGCTTGCTGTAGGTAGAGACTATTATGCTAAGGATTAGGTCATAACGACTAGCGAAGACGACTGAGACCACCTTGATAGAGGTAATCTATAGTCAATGAAAATCTGCTCCAGAGCATCTTAGCTGTTAATTGCGATAGAGTGTAGACGCTATATTCCAATGCAGGTATGATAAACCATAGTTTAGTGTCTATCCACTACAGCTAAGCATCTATCTACTACCCAGTAAAGCTCAACCCTTACAGATATCATAGGTTCTGATGGCTTTATAAGCTGGACTTATTGCAAGCAACACCGATGTAACCCTACAAGCCAATGTAGACCTTACTTATTATCAGATACAAACAGCTTTCTTATAATTTACGGTTAACCATCATTTAAAATCTTTTAAGCTCATATCATGAGCAAGGCAGCTATTTTATGAAAACACAAAAAGCTCGAATCAGTTTTGTTAGAGTTATAGACCATGAACTCGCCATTGTTGGCCAAAACATTGTTAACAAAATGACTATTAATGCTAACTTTAGTGATCCGAAGCCAACGTTATTATCAGTTCAAGAACTTATAATCACCTACTCCGACGCCTTGCTAAAAGCCAAAGATGGCAGCAAACTAGATACTGCCTATAAAAATGCCTGTCGATTAAATTTAGAAAACGCTCTTTCTATCCTAGGCTCATATGTCAATTTAACGGCGGAAGCTGATGTGGTTAAGCTAGAAAGCTCAGGTTTTCCTTTATCAAAAATCCCTGAACCTATTGGAATATTGAAGGCACCGACTATAACCGTTACTTATGGCAATAATCCCGGTGAAATTCATATTGAATGCAGCGTTATCCAAAATGCTTCAGGCTACATAATACTGTACAGCCCATTACCAGCACCTGCCGACAATAACGAATGGTATAGCAAGCAATGGTCAAGCTCAAAAGGTACGCTGACGCAGCTAAAAAGCGAGATCAAACATGTGTTTAAAGCTGCTGCTATGAGTACTGAGTCGAATAAAACAGGTATCTACAACTTTTCTGATCCCGTTGAAAAGATGGTGCCCTAATCAATGCACGGTTAAGCTAAGTTCCAGGCAGGCAGACTTATTTTTCTGCCTGCCTGAAGTTAGCTATAGCTGATTAAAAACCATTAAGGCACCGATAATAATTCTTAATAAGGAAAAAATTTTGCACTGAAGTGCATAGCATCCCCTAAATTAATATTATTCACTTAACAAACCCTCAACCCGCTGAAAGCCTCTAGGTAATGCTAAGCCGCGTTTAGCTCTACTGCCTAGATAATGTTCTATATCCACACCTTTCAAGGTTAAAAAGCGCTTACCTGAAACGACTTTTAACGAGCCTTGCTCTGGAATGACCAGCGCTGCGACCACATAATCCTTCGCACTACTTAGATCAGCTGTCGGTATTTGTATGAGCTTATTACCCTTGCCTTTGGCTAAGGCTGGTAAGTCAGAGATAGGGAAAATCAATAAACGGCCTTGTAAAGTCACTACCGCCAATAAATCAGATTCATTAGTAATAACTGCTGGCTTAAGCACTTGAGCACCAGCTGATAAGTTAAGCAGGGTCTTACCGGCTTTATTCTTGCTTAATAACTCTTTTAATTGAACTCTAAAACCATAACCATAATGACTCGCCACCACATACCAATCATCTGGATTGCCGGTTAATAAATGCGTAAATAAGGCGCCTGCGGGTGGATTAAGTCGTCCCGTTAAAGGTTCGCCTTGGGTACGTGCAGACGGCAAATCATGCGCTGAGGTACTATAAGCACGCCCCGTTGAATCCAACAAATATATAGGCTGGGTAGAACGACCTTTAACCGCATCTAAGAAGCTATCACCTGAACGATAATTTAGGCTTTCTACATCAATATCATGGCCTTTAGCCGCACGTATCCAGCCTTTTTCTGACAAGATAACCGTCAGCGGCTCATTACTAATTAAGGCGGTGGTATCTAAGGCTAAAGCCGCAACGCGGGACACAATAGGTGAGCGTCTATCATCACCATATTGCTCGGCATCAAGTTCAATTTCTTTGCGGATCAAGCGATTTAGTAACAAACGTGAACCTAAGGTTTTTTCAAGACCCGCTCGTTCTTTTTCTAAGGCGTCTTGTTCACCTCGAATTTTCATTTCTTCAAGCTTGGCCAGATGCCGCAACTTTAAATCCAAGATGGATTCTGCTTGCAGATCAGTCAAAGCAAAGCGCTGCATTAAAACAGGCTTGGGATGGTCTTCAGTACGAATAATGGCAATCACTTCATCGATATTCAAATAAGCGATGAGTAAGCCATCAAGGATATGTAATCGTGCTAAAACCTTATCTAAACGATATTGTAATCGTCGTCTTACGGTTTCAGTCCTAAACGCTAACCATTCGACTAGGATATCTCTAAGGCCTTTGACCTTAGGCTTGCCATCCATGCCTATCATGTTCATATTGACGCGATAGCTTTTTTCTAAATCCGTCGTGGTAAATAAATGCGACATGACCGCATCAACATCAATGCGTTTAGACTTAGGTATGATTAATAAGCGCGTAGGATTTTCATGATCTGATTCATCACGTAAATCTTCAATCATGGGCAGCTTTTTCGCCAGCATTTGTGCGGCAATTTGCTCCATTAATTTAGAACCCGACACCTGATGAGGTAGCGCGGTAATAACGATATTGCCATCTTCAGCTTCATAGATAGCACGCATTTTTATCGAACC
>CAMDOP010000047.1 GCA_945903675.1 Crenothrix polyspora | reverse complement strand
GGTAGTCGCTGTGTCGTATTAGGACACCATTATCAACGCGATGAAGTGTTTAAACACGCCGATTTTTCTGGTGACTCCTTAAAGTTGTCTAGGGATGCTGCACAATCTGATGCCGAATATATTGTCTTTTGTGGCGTGCATTTTATGGCCGAAGTCGCTGATATCTTATCTCGCCCCGAACAAATCGCGATCTTGCCAGATTTAGCAGCCGGTTGTTCAATGGCTGATATGGCCAATTTACTTAAAGTGAGAAAGTGTTGGCAAGAATTGGCGCAAGTGATTGATGTAGACAACGAAGTTACCCCAGTCACTTACATAAACTCTGCCGCTGATTTAAAAGCCTTTTGCGGTGAGCATGACGGCATTGTTTGCACCTCCTCCAATGCTCAGAAAATTCTGGAGTGGAGTTTTGCCAAACGTGAAAAAGTGCTGTTTTTCCCTGATCAGCATTTAGGTCGCAATACCGGTTATCGTATGGGTATTCCGCTAGAAGACATGGTAACGTGGGATTTTAATAAACCCATGGGTGGTCTAACGGAAGATCAAATACGCAAGGCTAAAATCATATTATGGAACGGTTATTGTTCAGTGCATCAAGTCTTTAAGCCTGAACAAATCGATAACTTCCTAGAGCGTTTCCCAGAAACTAAAGTCATTTCACACCCAGAAGCTTGCTTTGAAGTCTGTGAAAAAGCCGATTATGTAGGTTCTACCGAATACATCTTAACCACGGTGCGGGCAGCCGCAGCCAATACCCGTTGGTTAGTGGCGACTGAATTAAATTTAGTCAATCGCCTACATGAAGAATGCAAAGCAGAAGGCAAAAATGTCCACTTTATGTCACCAACGCTATGTATGTGTTCAACCATGTTTAGAACCGATCCACAACATTTAGCCTGGGTACTAGAAAATCTTGCTGCAGGCCATGTGATTAACCAGATTTCCGTGCCTAAAGCAGAGGCCTTATTGGCTAAAAAGGCGCTGGATAACATGCTGTCTATTAACTAAGCAGATAGGACACACTCATAATGAATCATTACGAACAAAGTAAAAAAGCCAGACGTGTGGCCTCGGTGGTTTATCTAGTGGTCTTGGCCGTGATATTAGGCGGCACTTACATTTCACAACAAAACAAAGCAGCAGCAAAAGCTGAAGTCAGTGTTCAGCCTGTTACGGCTAATAGTATATAAAAGAGTAGCGTATAGGGTGGGCAAACAGTTTTATCGTTTGCTCACCTTTTACGATACAGATATCTTTGAGTAAAATAAAAAAACAATCAATTATTTAGACCAAACTTAAGGATTAGCCCATGCAAGTTGCAATCAACCTCCCTAATGAATTTGTTGTTTTACAATCTATAAAAGAGATTGAACATGATATGCGCCTTAGTTATGCGCTATGGTTATTTAAAAATGCAAAGGTCACGCTATCAAAAGCCGCTGAATTAGCTGCAATGGATATTTATACCTTTATGGCGGAATGTAAAAAAAATGAAGTGCCTGTTATGAATATGACCAAGGAAGAATTGCTTGAAGAATTATCGAGCATGGGCGCACTATGATTTTAGTTGCAGATTGTTCAGCATTAATTGCCTTATCTATCTGCAACCGCTTGGAAATTTTAGAACAGATTTTTGGTCAAGTTCTCGTGCCAGAAGCTGTTTACCTTGAAGCTACTCAGCCTAATAAAAAACAAGCCCTGCAACTTAAGCTTTATTTGGAAGATAAAGTTCGTAAAGTGGATATGAAGAACTATGTTTTTTTGGACGGTTTTGCAGATGCTGGCGAAACAGAGGCGATGCTTTTATATAAACAAATTCATGCAGATAAACTGTTGATTGATGACCAGCGCGGACGTAATGTTGCAAAAATAAATCACATTGAAACTATCGGATCGTTAGGTGTTTTGCTGGTTGGAAAGCAACGTGGGTTGATTGATGAAGTTACGCCATTATTATTTCAACTCAATGATTCAGATATTTATTTGAGTAAGCAGTTAATTGCTACCGTTTTAGAATTAGCCAATGAACCCCCAATGTCTTCATAAACAGTGGTCTGTCCCTTATTGTCGGGAAGTTCATAACAACACATCAATTGCAAGCACCGTAGATGACGGATTGCCAGGGCGAATCCGCCTTACGAGTTAAACATTGAGATTAAAATATATACGGTCATCATCCTATAGGCCTATATAAATTTACTTTATTACACTCACAAACTTTTGAAAGGCCTCAGATTGATCCAGTAAACGTTTGGCTACATTTCTCAGTTCATTTATCTGTGCTTCCGGTAAATAAAACGAGGTTTTCATGTTAAAGAACTTATCTCGTTCGGCCGGGTTGGATAAAAGATCGAAGCCGATATAAATAAAATCGAGCTGTGGTATGTTGGGGGCAGGGCTGCTTAAAACTGCAGAGGGGCAATGTAGCTGCAATTGGCTTTGGCAGGCCAAATAGGTGTTTTTATCCTTTTCTAATTCGGTAAACGATTTGCGCAGGGTTTCCGTAGTTTCGAAAGAAAAATTATCCATCGGTACATTGGCAACTATTTTCAATACGTCTATCACGTCGGCCGGAATCGCCGAGGCATCGTAATTTAAATCGGGTTTATTCTTAGCGTCGACAGTGATGATTAGGAGCTTTTTAATGGTGCCATCGCTCATTTTTGACTGGAGACTTAACTCAGTATCGTTGGATACCAAGGCTTGCAAAGGACCGCGTAGACCTAGATTGTCAGCGATGCCTCCGTCCAGTAGATGAATAAAGGGTCTCTGTTTGCCATCTTGATAGGTTTTAAACAGCACGGCATTTTTATAACGGCTGGGATTGATAAGTAAGTCTTTTTCAGCTTCCGCAATCCATCCTGGTTGTTTTTCCTTGTAGCCGCAAGAACCAGCGTGATTGTTCATGGTCATGGGCGGAAAAGCCACTGGGAAATTGGATGAAGCGGCTACAGCACGCGCCAAATTGACGCCGCCAAGATCTGCACACATCGGGTCAAATTGAGCTTGTTCAAAAGTAAAGCGTGATCCCAAGCTCATGTCGGTGGCGTTGATCATTAAATAAGGTTTTGTTTTGAGATTAATCAAATCGTCATATTTGGTGCCATTAAATATTTCCGCATTATAGAAATCGGTCGCCATATCGATTCGACTGTAATAAGGTGAAGCTAGGCGAAACCAGTTTGTGGGATAAAACAATTGTGTAAGAAGTTCTTTCTCGATGTCTCGATAAAGAAAATCACGTAGAAACCCCGCTTCCTTTTTATCCTTGAAGATGGCAGCACCGAAAGCCGTATAATACCCAGCGGTAAAGCTGCCGCCGGAAACTGAGGAAATAACATCGACTTCGTTCAGCAAGTTGCTATGCCTGCCTTCCCAGACAATCGGCGTATCGCGCAGTTTCTCCAGAACTCCATAGGATAAAGCTGCGGCTCGGGTGCCTCCTCCTGAAAAGGTCAGGATGACGAACAGGCTATCGCTGTTTTTTTGAGCATTAAGTTGGTCATAGCGATAGCCTTTACTAAGGTCATAGTGATCTAATTTAGGGTTATTTGGATAACTGGCACAGCCAAACAATCCGAATACCAGAAGGATTAACAATATTGGAAATAAGAAGCGCATAAGTCACACTAAATTAAATGTAATTTGATATGGAGTAATCGTCGTTGTGTCTTTAATAACGGCCATTACTTGTGCCGGTCTGTAATTCTGCAGACCATCTAGGCTAAAATTGTGATTGCCTTTTTCGATAAGCAGCGTTTGGTTGGTTTGGCCTAGTTTTTTTCCATTCGCCATTACCGCGCGATTTTCGATAAAGTTAACAATAACGTATTCCATGGGTGTAACCCCCCTTAAAAATTATGTTTATTAGTGAGTTTCAAATAGGCTAAGCTCAAGATTTAGAGCTTTAGAGTGGTTTCGCGCTAGCAAAACGCCTATGCCGAAAGTGTATGCTTTGTCTCTAGCGCGAATCCGCTTTATGGACTTAATTTCCGCTTGCTTGCATGCAGGCATCAAAATCATTACGTACTTTAGCTAAGCATTGACGAAACGCTTCTGTAGTCTTTTTTGGGTAATTGCACAATTTCACCTCAATTCTATTTTGTTCCTGACAATACTGTATATAGGCATTGGGAGTCTTAAGCTTGCAGACAGGATGAATTATTATCGCAGTCTCAGTTTCTTCTTGTTGAGTCCCAATTTGAGTATAGCCATTAGGGCAACTTGCAGCAAATACATTAAAGCTAAAGAGCGCTATACCTAATATTAATAAATGACGATTCATACAGATACTCAATTGTCAGAAGGTGCGGGAGAATTGTCAATAATTGGCGATCCTTCTTGTACTGGCTTATCTTGCCCACCATTATTTTGTAACGGTTCTGTAGTTTGCGATGGTTCGGGAGTTTGACGGCATCCATATGGACTTTCTACACATGTCGGAGGTGGTACTGCGGGAATACCATTAGACTCACCAGCACCAGGCGATGCTTGTAGATCCCCTAATGCATCTGCTAAACAAGTAGTCGATACGGTTGCAATACCTACAAATAAAGCAAGCAAAATATAAAAAATCATGAGGATTCTTTTTTTCATTGTATTTTATCCTTGTTGTAGAATTTAAAGTAAAGAGTTAGTGGTAGAAATAGTACTAATAATTTTTTATTAGGCTATGATGCAAAAAAAGTCCACATAATGACGTAGAACTTTAGGGCGGTTTCGCGCTAGCAATCCGCCTCTGCCTAAAGATTATGCTTTGTCTCCATAATAGAACCCGATAGATGTTTGCTGAGATAGTTCATTACAGGGCATTAAATGCAAGCTTCGTAAATGGCGGATTGCTAACGAGACTGTGAAAGTATTCTAAATTCGTACTCAGTTTTCAATTTAGATGAGCAATATTTACAGTTTCTAAGGGATTTACATTGATTCGGTAGGGGCGAATTGCATTCGCCCACACATTCGTCTTGTATAATTGGCGATTTAAACTATTTTTTTATAATACTTTCACAGTCTCTAACGCGAATCCGCCTTACGAGTTACGAGTTATGGGGTATATAATCAATTTGATTTTTTATTTATTAAAGTTAATGAACTGATTTATAAATTTTCCGTGTTCAGCTCTATATATATCGCTATGAGCTCCACCACTAGTATTATATGCATTTTCTCTAATTAGCTCATTTGCTTTGACAAATACTATGCCTTTAGCTCCGTGAAAGTTTTTAATTTCTCCAGTTGAATCCACAGTTTTACATTGAATTCTTGGGTCTGTATTTTCAAGGCAATATTTTTCATAACTTTCTGTTGTACCAGCGTATGGCGTACCCCAAAAATGCGAAGTTACGGCATCATCATAAGATGATGATGTTAGTACTAGTGTTTTGACATTAGGGCAGCCATATGGATAAGTAATATTAATTTTACTAAATTTATCTAGCTTTTCAAATAGACGATCAGTACGAAATGCACCTTGTAAATTAATAAGCGTATTAACATTCTTGGGAGTAATGTATTCATCTTTATTTTGGATCATAGGTCCAATACAAGTTGCCGCACTAGTTGCTCGAGCCCCAAAACTATGCCCAATTACAATTATAGGTAGATTGGTTGCACTCGGAATTGTTTGATGAATAAGCACACCCAACCAGCTCATGCCCAGCTCATCCGCATCCTTAGCCTTGTTAGCAAAACTTACCATTTTTATTAAGAAAGGTTGTATGTATGAAGATTCCCATTCACTGGGCCACGTTACCCCAATTACAAGAGGATTGAATTTCTGCTTTGACTGCTCTTTCATGTTGGATAAGATAGAATTGAAATTAAAAATTGCTTCTTCTTGTGTAGTATTCCATCCCATAGTGATTACAATAATATGGCTATATGTATTTTCTTTTACTCTATTTAGAATTGAATTTTTTAACTCTTTTAATGCATCCCAACTATTTTTAAAGGCATTGATTGGTTCGATTTCATTATTATCAGCACCATCACAGTATGGTGCAAATTGTTTATATGTTACTTTTTTCTGGTTGTATGCGTTATATATAAAGCAATTTTTATTACTATTTGGTTCATTGTTGTTCTTCACAATATGAGAAATAAATAACAACTTTGAATCATTAAACAAATTTGATGCAGAAACAGGACTATTTTTTTCATTAATTTGTATGTCAGATGGAAGCGATATTTTTTCTCTATAAGATTTTTCTACGCCAATAATATAACTATCGAACTTAATATTAATTTCTTTAGGATAGTACACTGCCGCATGAAATAGCATGCCAGTATCCCCATTAGTACCTAGACTATTTTCTGCATTTATAAAACGAGTTGGAACGCTACTGCATGAGACAATAAATATTGAAAGCAGTAATATTTGTATTAAAAAAATATATTTATGGTATTTCATAATAGATTACCTTTGACTAATTGTAGTTTTTCATTAATTTGGTAAGAGCGTAGCCTTTAAAGCCATAGGGTCTTAACACAGCAATGTGTAATTCATAATGCGTAAGATGCAATTTATAGGGTGCGAAAGGTGATAGCCTTCGCACCGTATGGAAATCAAAAGCATTCGACGGAAAACGCTACATTATTCCGTCCTACGGCTCTAGTTAATTTAATTATCCGATATTGCCGCGCCGTCTTAAGCCCAGTAAACTCATCAAGCCGATACTGAATAACCAGAAAGCAGCAGGTTCGGGCACGGCGATAACATCGCCCGGGCGAACGATCCATGCATTGTGTTGATGGTACTTCTCGGAATGCCACTGAAGGCCTTTGTCAAAGTCAAAATACCACGCGTAGGAAGAAATGGATGTCCACTCACTACCCGACCAGTACTCATAGTTCTGGACATTAGCAAATAAGTTATAATTTACATTATGAGAGAAGTGGACAATGGAAGTACCCGCTAAGCCACCTAATTCGTTGTAGAACAACTCACCCATTTGACTGCCGGATTGGTTAAACACTCCGTTAGGGGTAGTAGTCGGTGTAGTCGGCAAAGCCCAGTTGTTGTAGCCAGCGTAACCGATATTATTGAGGTAGCCAATATAGGCTTGGGCGCCCCACCAATCCATACGACCATTACTGATTGTAAAGTCAACACTGCTTAGTGTATAAGTGCCGCTAAATGGAATAGTGTCATTCAGATTGGGCGTGTCAATGATGACACCATTGTTCGCGGCAATAATGTCCGTCACCAAATTATTGTTACCCGCCGCTTGCGTTTGAAACAAGTTGGCATCCGCTACCCAAGTGGTTTGGGTGGCATCGTTATAAATGAGACCATTACCACGATCAAATAACGACGCCTGTGCGGTGCTGATTGTTGTGCTGGCAAGTAATGCCAGAGTCAATAAATGTTTTTTATGTTTCATAATATTCACCTAAAGTTTATAACCTACGGCAGAGCCCCAGGTCAAAAAATAAGAACCGCTTAACGCGGGTTAATATAGGCCACCTTGAAGGTGACACGGCCTAAAAATAAATTTGGTAAGACATGTTGGGCTAGAAATAACGGGGTCGGAGTCGCGTAGGTTGGGTTGCATCTTTTCGCAACCCAACATCTTCATGTGGAAATGTTGGGTTAACGATAGAGCCGTTAGCCCAACCTACTAGGCTCCATAAAATGAGATGAATTTTTCTCCACCTCAATCAACAATCAAATTAACCGGCTCTGTCCATACGCCTGCACCCGCAGTACCGATACCGCGTACCCGCACCCAATAAGCTTTTCCGGGTGTCAGGCCTTCTAACAGAATATGGCTGGCGGTTAATGAGGACATGGCATGACGCCAGTTGGCTTCGATCGCAGGATCGTTTTCGGTGATTTGCACTTCATAACTGCCGGCACCTGGTAGTTTGGCAATGTGAATGTCAAAGCTACCGCTTTTTGCGCCATGGGCAACCCGAAAATCATTGGGTGCAGCTAAGATGTAGTCGCTACCACCGCGCACTACATCTTTGCGTAAGTCATAGCCGCTGGTGGCGAGTATATGTGTATCGCCTTGTGCTACTAATTCCAGGTAAGGGATTAAGCGTTTTAATAATTCGGTTAGTGTTAGCCTTGCGCTTTTACGCAGGGCTATTTTAAGGCTGTCATGGCTGAGGGCGGCATGATAGCCGTCTAGATAAGTGCTATAGGCAGCGCTTAATTGCGTTAAGCTGGGAACTTGTACCATACAAGGTTCAGGATAATTAGGATTGGCGGTTAAGCTACTCACAATAGTACCTGACTTAGCTAGAAAATCTGGCTCGCTCAGACTATCGAAGGTCGTAATAAGTTTGGCTTGCATAGTAATGCTCCTGTGAATTAAGTGGGTAGCTCATATTAAGAGGACGAATGCCCCTTTAGTTAACGCTTGATTATCAAAGCCATGAGGGTTAATTGAACCCTATCGATTCTTTAAGCAGAGTGCTTTTGAATGAGTGGCTGATAAAACCAAGCGTTGTACCTAACTATATTGTTTTTTAAAATAAATACTATTCGTATAAGTACCTACAAAACACTACTATTTAAAATAAGCAGCTTAAGCCGAAAGTCTGTTTCTCGCCTATGCTAGTAAATATATGCTACCAACTTAAAATGAGACAGTATCAGCACAGACGAAAGGCACAGGGTTAAAGACTAAGTCTAGGAGGCTAGCATCTTAGGGCATGCCAGATACTAGACTTAACCATTCGCCCTTTGTCTGCGCTTAGTAGAACCTTATCTAAAAGTGAAATTCAAGCTAAACCATTTTGTCTTAAGTTGGTAGCCGCAGAAGGCAAATCAAGCAAGATAGAAGCGGAACTTGGCCGACAAACTTCTGAATTGTTTAACCAGAACTCGCCACAAATAATGATTTAACAGCACTGCTTACACTAACGTTGCCCATTTTGATGGCGTTGATTGCAGATCATGAGCTTTAGAATGGCCGATTGGTCATTTTCGAATCGCAATAAGGCATCGGTGAATTGCAATCAAGCAAGGAAAAATCGCAATCAAGTAGAGACGAATCGAAACTTAGCCGACAAGATTCCGATTCGTTTAATCAGAAATCGCCACAAAATATGTTTTAACGGCACTTTTTGAGCTATCGAAGCCCATTTTGATGGAGCAGATTGCACATCTTGAGCTTTAGAATGGCCGCTTCAATACTTTTGAAGCGCAATCAAGCCTAGGTGATTGGGATTCGTGCTGGCTGAGTTTGGAATCTTGAGGTGACGAATCCCAATGGAGAGTCACCGATTGCGAGTTAATCGCCTTAGAATCCCGTGTTTTTTTGCTTCATTGCGTGATTTTAAGAATTTTTCTAGTGCCTTTGTGGCTTTTCTACGTAGACTGTCAACGGCAAACAAAAGCTGTATAGCCTATTCTTTGATGTTTTTACCCTGTATAGCGTCACTGCCATTAAGTTTATAAAATAGTAATCTTCTCCAAGCTCAGATTACTTAACTGTGGGCAGTGCTGTATTGAGTGGGCAAGAAAATCGTTTATGCTGCCCGAGGCAAAGGTAACTGAAATCGCCCAGCGACTATGCCATTGATCGTTAAATCTTCATCCAATTCATCCCATCTTAGCGCATAACCACCAACTTCAATTGTTACGTCTTTAAGTTGCTCATCAGATGCTAGACTTAACAAAAGAAATCGATCAGCAGGGAAGCCAAAAATTCTGCCGTCAGTGAGTTCAATGTAAATGACTCTTTTTTCTGCCCATGCTTTAATAGCAGCAGATTCTGAATTATAAATTGTGGTATTCATTATAATTATCCAAAAGTAGTTTCTTGTTTTCAAATACATGCCGTTCTATCTCTCGCAAGTCATGAGGAGAAACCCCTCGATTATTCGCTAAAAGAACTGGCTCTAACCAAAACTTACATTCCCCATCAGCACAGCGCACATGTATATGAGCGGGCTCATTTCCTTCATTGGAATAAAAGTGGAAACGAAAACATCCGATTCTTAAGATGGTTGGCATAGTTAGTTATTAAATAAACTGGAAAAAGTATATTGTATATAAATATAAGTTGTCTTTCTGTATCTCTTTAAAAAACTCAAAGTTTTGTAAGTTGTACAATCAGTCTACGCTATCATTACCTACCATCCACTATCAATTAGATCCCAATACCTTTTGTTTGCGCGCTAATTTCTTAGCGGCTTTTTGTTCACGAATAATGCCGACTTCTATCAGCTCTTCTTCCATCATCGGTGGGGTTTCAAGGCTGAGTCTACAAATCATACCGGCACGTAATTCGGTTAAAAATATTTTAGACACTCTGTCCATATCAATGCGGTTACCTGAACGTAAACAGCCGCGACTGCGTCCTATGGCTTCTAACAATTGATGCTCTGTTTCTGGCAATTGCTTTAACTCATAACGTGTTTTAACGGCTTCAGGATAATGCGTTAGCAGGTATTCAGCGGCAAAATAAGCAATATGGTCATGGCTTATGGCGGTATCTTTAATAGCGCCGGTGGTTGCTAATCTAAAGCCACTGTTTTTATTTTCTACATTCGGCCATAACAATCCAGGAGTGTCGACTAAAATAATACCGTTGCCAATATCGATGCGTTGCTGCATTTTGGTGATAGCCGGTTCGTTACCGGTTTTAGCAATCATTCTGCCGGCTAAGATATTAATCAGCGTAGATTTACCGACATTGGGTATACCCATTATTAAGGTATGTATGGGTTTATCACCCGAGCCCTTGTTAGGTACCATTTTGTGACATAAGTCTGTCAGTTGGCGAATCTTGTCAGGCTGATCTACCGTAACCGCTATAGTTTTAACATTTTGTTCTTGTTCTAAATATGTTTGCCATAGGTCGGTAATTACGGGGTCAGCAAGATCACTTTTACTGAGTACTTTGATACAAGGTTTGTTACCACGTATCTGGCTAAGCATGGGGTTTTGACTGCTAAAGGGAATGCGTGCATCGATCACTTCAATCATCAAATCAACTTGATGTAACGTTTCTTTGATTTCTTTGCTGGCCTTGTGCATGTGACCGGGGTACCACTGAATAAGCATAATATTTTATATAGAATAAGAGAATGTTGGAGGTAGTGTGTAAGAAGCATGACACACTAAAACAGAATTTTGACTCACACAATACCAGATTGCAGCTTTTAAAAGTAGAAAAACCCATTAAGAATGCGATAATCAGGCTTCGAACTTAAATCTGGACAGTTTGAGCGTAGACGAAAGGCTCAGGGCGAAAGATTAAGTCTAGGAGGCTAGCAATTTAAGGCGCAGATGCTAGGCTGAACTCTTCGCCTTTAGCCCTTCGCCCTTTGTCTGCGCTTAGGAGAGTCCTGTTTAAAAATGAGCGTTTAAGCTAAACTGTACCGACTTACGTTGATAGCCTTGAGCACATCTTATTACTTTATAACACCCTATGATCAATCCTCGTAGCTTAGTTCGAGCTTTAGAAAAACACTGGGACGTGATAGAACGTATCATGCTGCTAGGTCGTGATCATATCGCTTATGAAAGAGATGAGCTGCTAGTGCTAATGGAAAAAATCTATGTGCACGAGTCAGCCGCGCAATGGCTAGAGCGCTTACAACAATTGGTCAATGCCGAATTGTTGATTCAAATGTCGCACAGTAATACTTTGCAACTTAATGAAAACGTCCGTCAATTTGTCGGCAGCTTGTTGCATGAACATGAGCTGGGCTTATCGGAAATTTTAAAAGCTAGAATTATTGATATTAAAGTCGGTCTGGATCAATTGCATCAAGCGATGCAGAATCGAGATATGGCAGCTTTACAACAAGGCGCTGTGCGTATAGATAATCAACTACGCCAAATCTTGCAACAATTAGATCAAGATACCCATGCCATCCAAGATATTGCCGAACGTGCTAAAGCTGCTGATGAGCGCATGCCATTGTCTACTCGCTATAGGGAAGTGCTAGACGCTTATGATCGTTATGTACTGCCTATGACAGAATTGATGGATACTGGTGCGGGTGGAAGTTTTTATCCGTTACTAGAGGAAGCTGAAAGCGTATTAGGCGCATTGGCTCAGCAATTGGCGGTACAAGGTGGCTTATACAGTCATCAGCGTTTGTTGCGGCAAATAGGCTTTAGAGTTAAAGAGTTGCGGCAAGCTGGACTTGTAGCCCTGAAGCAGTGTACCAATACCTTGATGCCACTTAGAGAAGAACTACGTCGTCATAATCATCTCAGTGCTGCGATCGGACAATTACTAGGTGAGGTGCGTAAAAAAGGTTTGCGCAAAACCTTTCCGCAGCAGTGCTTGCCAATATGGCGTAAAGAACGTTTGATCTCGGTTGCTATAGGCCCAGAATTATTGACCTTGATGGAACAAGTGCGTCACTATCAGCCTAAAGCGGTTGAATTTCCAGAACTGATAGCTGAGGATACGCAGATTCAACTGGAACACATTGATGAAGTTGCCATACGCCAGCACTTTTATAAGAGCCTACCGCTACCTGATTTGATGCGTTGGTTGGCCGATCACTACAGTGACTATCAGGACATTACTTTATTAAGGCTTTATCATAGCTTCATGCGCTTACCTGACATTACCGCAACTCCTGATTTACTAGAAACGCGTATTGCTCTCAAGCAAGTTGCGATTAGACACCACCGCCAAGCGCTTACCTCCTTATGACCATTGATTTTACTGCTTTGACCCAGTTACAGCCGCTCTTTAAACTGTTAAGTTCTGGTGCTCATTTAAATCGCTTAAAAGATACTGAGCTTTGGGTGGAGCTGGAGAGCTTTCAGAGCCATTATGAAGCTCTGTTTACTGCACTGGGTTTTATATTGGTAGTGGATGGTCGAGGTTTTGCCTATTTTAAAACCGAGTTAGCTAGTTCTTATACGGGCAAACTTACCCGTCGCCTTGCCTTATTGATCATGCTGCTGTTTGAATATCAAGCAGATCAAGGTTTGCATTTATTTCAGTTTCAACAATGGCGACTTGATACTAGCTTAATAGACAAACTTTGGCAGCAGTACACCGCGCTATTCGAAGCCGAAGAAATAAATACTTCTAAAACGCTAACAGATATTTTAGACAGTGCGGCGCGTGTCGGCTTTCTGAGTGTTGATGACGATGCTTATTATCTGTTGCCCGCAATACATCGTTACCTAGATTTGTTTGAAGAACTGGCTCAAGCTGAGCGCACTGATCATATTAAAGACGACCTTAAGGAGGATAAGCTTTGAGCCTAGCACAGTATGGCTTTCAAAAATTAGTGTTATTAAACAGTGCAGGTTACAGTCGCGCCGAATTGCCGCTGGATGATTCAGTGTCGATTATAGCTCCCAATAATACCGGCAAAACAAGTTTGATCAATGCCTTGCAGTTTCTGCTTATCCTTAATAAACAACACATGGATTTTGGTGCGCACAGTGTCGAAAACTCCAAGCGCTTTTATTTTCCCGACAACAGTGCCTATATATTGTTAGAAGTGTTGTTGCCATCCGGTATGGCGGTAATAGGTTGTGTTGGCAAAGGCTTGAGCCATGATTATGAATACTTCGCCTATCAAGGTAGTCTTGACCTTGATGATTACCGCTTGGACGATGGTAAGCTGGTCGCCCAACCTAAATTAATCGCTAGGTTGTTCGAATGCGGGAAGTCGGCCAAAATTTATCCTCAAGCCGATTTACGGGCCTTGTTATATGGTAATCGCCAAAAACAAAGGGCTGACGATCCTGATTTGACTATTTTCCCGCTGGAATTTACCTCGCAGGCGGCAACTTATCAGCGCATCTTGACTCGGACTTTGCGTCTAGATAAATTGGATAGTAAGGAAGTGAAAAACTATTTACTAGAAATCTTTAAAAACGATTTGCAAGATCGCAATGTCGATTTTAAGAGTGAATGGGATAAGTCTTTTGCCGATGTTAACTACGATAAATCCCAGTATGATGCGGTGTTTCGCAACCAAGCGCTTATTTCTGCTATGGAAGATAATCAGCACTCGCGCTTAGTGTTACGCGGCAAGCTTATTCTCTGGCGACCTTTGCTAGAAAAAGCCTTGAATGAGTGGGAGGACTACAACAACAGCAGTAGCGAACAACTACGCCTAGGACTTCGAGCTTTAGATGAAGAGGCCGAGGCTTTAGAAAATCGCCAGAAAACCATTTACGAAGATCGTGCTGAAGCTAAGACTGAGTTAAAAGGCCATGAAAAAGTTGAAGTGCGTTATCAAGAGCTCAACATTGAGTTTCTGCTTGTCAGCAATGTAGCACAATTACAAACACAGCGACAAAATTTGCAAGATCAGCGTGACCAGTTGGTGCGTAGCATAGGTAATGCCGAGCAACAGCAATCTTTAGAGGCCATTAATAGACAGATTGCAAAAATCAGTAAAGAAAAAACCGATCTGCTTCGGCAGTTGCAGAGCATCAACAACAATCTCTATTTGCAACTGCAAAAACTATTGCCAGCCGACAGCTTTGATTTTTTAACTCGGTTACTAGCAAAATCAGTGTTGAGTTTACCCATCGATCAAGCTAATGCGATCGGGCTAAACGATCAAACGGCCTTGCGCTCATTTGCCGCACTATTAGAACAGCGATTGTCTGCTAATCGTTTAGAACTACCAGGCTTGTTACTAGATTTGTCTGCCCTAGAACCGAATCTTATCATCAAAACTGCGCAAGAATTAGAGACCGAGATCAGTGATTGTGAACATCAATTGCTTGAACTAATTGCTTTACTGAAAACTGTTGAAACTTTAAGCCAACAAAAGCAACAGCAACAAAAATTGGAACAGCAGATTGCGGAACTCACTAAGGATGAAAAAAACTATGAAGAGTTATTATCTTTAAAGGTCGGTGCTTTGGAAAGATTGTCTGCAATAGAAGGCTTGAAACAAAAATTAATCCTGCTTGAGCAAGAGACATCAGCCTTGGCTGAGCAGAAAAAAAACATTTCCCAAACTCAAGAAAAACATAAAGCTGAACAAAAAGAAC
>CAMDOP010000046.1 GCA_945903675.1 Crenothrix polyspora | reverse complement strand
CACTGTATCATCGATCAACATGGCGGCGACCTACAAGCTGATAGAGTCAATTACTCAAAGCAAGAAAATATCATCCATTTTGATCGCTACCTCATCAATATAGACACACTTCAGCTTGCTTATCATGATCCTAATGTAGATCAGCCAGCGCAAATCTTAGGCTCTATTAATAATCAATGGCTACAAAGCCACTATCAGTGCCGTTATAGCGTCTATGAATCTGAGTTGTTTTATTGGCTGTATGAAGACGTCACTTTAAATGTACTTTATAGTACAAACGACTTAGATGGTCAGGTGTTTTTAACGACGAAGCCAGCTGTGATTTATACGCATCAGCAAGATTAATACTGCCTTTAACTATCCTTAGGCAATCATTGCGCAATTCTTTAGTAATATAATTAACTTTTCTGCAATACCCTAGGAATTGCGCTGTTGTTATTGAGCAAAGCAATCAACACTAAGTTTTGTTAAGACAAACACAAAAGCCAACAAAGACCTTGTATCAGCTAAAAAGCTTAGTCTTTACAGGGATTGTTGCAAACTAACAACTAGCAATTCTGATACCAGAAAACTAAGAAGACTATTAAAAAATAGACTTGAATCAAGACCTCAAGCAGAGCACTATTTGGCTACACGCTGCCTGATGCAGCGATCAAAGCCCTTATTATATTTTACTTACTTCTAGGTGACTCTTATGCAAAACCCAGATGACGAAATTCCTCCCACCAACCCCATTAAAGCAGCCGCTATGGTTTTAGGTGGCCTAGGACTATTATTTTCTATTTTCACCTTATTACCCATGCTTTTTACACTGATGTCCGACGGTGATTTTAGAGCACCAGCAGAGATACATCCCACTGATACTGCGGCAAAAAAGCTAAGTCAAAGTAGCTATCAGAGCAATGGCTATAATAAATAATCGACTACCAACTTAAGGTGGATCAGTTTAGGTTATCCTTTCACTTTTAGACAATGCTCTCCTGAGCGCAGACTAAAGGCTCAGGGCGAAAGGTTAAACTAGGCATCTGCCCGCCTTAAGTGCTAGCCAAATAATCAAACTATCAGTCGTGTAGCTTAACCTACGCCTTTTAGTTGCCCGACCTCATAACCCAGGCATCATCATGAAATTAAAGTTCTATGTTTTTTTTATCTTACTCTTAGTATCCAGTAACTTATGGGCTTACGGCAGTAGCAGTAGTTCAAAATCCTGTACCAAACCAGAGTTTAGTCAATTTATACCGGCTGAAAACTCTACGATAGCAGCAGGCGCTTCGTTTTCTTTTTTGGCCTCGGCAAACACCTACCCAACGACTATCAAAGTGACTGTAAAAGGTTTGCCAGTTGAATTAAGTATTACACCAAAAGACGCCGCCGGCTTTCTAGTAAAAGGCACGCTACCTAAATCATTACATGATGATTTTGCCAGAATAAGCATTAACGCTGAAGGTCAAAAGAACTGTAAAGGTGATGGTGGATGGTTAGTCAATATTGCTAAATAAGAACGGTTTTAATGGGAACTATTTTAAACAGTAATCGTTAATATGTTGGATTGCCAAAAGTGCAGCCCAATTACACCCTACTCAAGCACTAAAGTTTTCAGAGCCCTCTGATAAATTTTCACAGCTATCTTGTATTTGGCTAATGTTTTTACGTTTGTTGTGGGTGTACAGTGATCGACCGACATAAGCTCATGCGACTGCAAGGCTTTAAATCCCATAGACCATGTCTCGAAACTACGACGTTTGATATTTTCTCTAACAAGAAACTTTATTCCATGATGCCGATTGTCATTTAAAATTTTATCGAAGATAAACTCAACATCAACCTTTTTACCTTCAAGAATTTGAATAAAGTCACCCTTGGCATAGATTAAAAATCCCGTTATATTTCTTAAGGCATTATTCGTGATTGACACATCTAACAGCTCTGAAAGTTCATCAGCATTTAGTGGGTGACAAGCTGAACTAATATAAATCAAACGATACATTGGCGAGTCTTTTAAATTATTTAAAGCCTAATTGTACTTTACAATAATTATCTAGCAAATTGACCATTAAAAAAGCTTGGATTGTGAGTGAATGTCCACAGCCACTCATGTCTTTAAAGCGACTTGCTAATAATATAACTGACATCTATTCGCAACCCAACTATACATTAGCTCAATGTTGGGTTAACGATAAAACCATTACAACACTTTCCTACGAGCAACCAGCACACCGTCACGCGTTGGATTAATAAAGGCATCAAAGTCTGGATCATTGAATATCAAGCGATTATGTTCACGTATCGCTTCAGTCCAACCGGTGAAGACATCGGAATATTGCTCTACAGCCACTCTACCGCGCCAAAGCACATTATCGGCGATATATAAACCACCCGGGCGCACACGGTCTTTAGCCATCAACCAAACTTCAGGATAATCACCTTTATCAACATCGTTATAACAAACATCGAATAAGCCAGTGGTATCTGCAAAGGCCGCCTGAGCCATATCAGCACGAAAATCTATACGATCCCATAAACCAGCGGCACTGAGATAGCGCTCGGCTTTTTGCTGATTGAGAAGATCGGCTTCACTGCATATGACTTGTCCATTTTCACCTACCGCTTTGGCAAACCAATAAGCGGAATAGCCATAGCCGCTACCAAACTCGAAGACTCGCTGAGCATTCACCATTTTGGCCATAGTTTCTAAAAACACGCCAACTAATCTACCGACAATAGGAAAGTTGTTTTTTTGTGCCAAGGCTTCCATTTCCAAGAGTACGGGATGATCCGTAGGCTCTAGCAAACCACGCATATAGGTTTCAATGGCAGGATGTACGGGTGTTAAAACGCTGGGATTAGTAACAGTAGGTGATTGTAGTGGTTTAGTCATGGCTGATCCTTGTGGCGATTGCTCTCACTGCTAAGAATAAGTTCTAGGTGAACTAATTAGGCTGAAGCTTATAGAAAATAACCCATTAGTCGATAAATAAAGTCAAAGGAACAGCAAAGCGCAGTGCCAAGTTTTTTGCTTGACGTAGGTTAATAGCACGGCGACCTGATAACACTTCCGATACCTTGGCTTGATTACCAATCTCCGGCAAATCTTGTTGACGTAAGTTATCACGCTCCATAAAAAAGCATAAGGCCTCGACGCCACTCATTTCCGTAGGCATTTGATAATGCTTTTTCTCGTAAGCTGAGAATAATTCACCTACCATACAAGCAAGACCCGCTAAAGGATGCGCCTCGTCTGCAGCACCAGAATCTAGCAACTCATCAAGCGATTCAACTAAAGATTGATATTCATCTTTATTTAGAGTTTCCGCATTTATCATAAACAAATTCAGGATCAAGATCGACTCCTGCTTCCCATTCAATCGTATCAAAAGCCACTGAAACTTTTTTAAAAGAACTGTAGTCTTTAATTCGATTAAAAACTCCAAAATCTAAGTATGGCTTCATATCCAATGTGCCGTTTTCACCGTTATTAAAGGTAATATCAAGTAAATAATCTTCTCGTGGAATAACAGACGTTACCGATGGGTACATAGCATATCCTTTATTGTAAGGGTTTGATCTTAAAAGGCTCCTCACCATTCATCACCAAACCCCAATCATTCGCAAGCTCTTCTTGATGTAATTCAGCCCATGCTAGAACTAGCTTTATTTGTTTTCTCGGTAAATTCCCCTCAATCAACTCGCAAGTACGTAAATCTACCGTGGCTGTATATTCGGCATAGTAGACATGAAAGTGCGGTGGAGGATGTTCACCAGGCGCAAAAATACATACGAATGATAATCCCATAAAACATTGATATGGTAGGCAAAGCAATTTCCTGATGTAAAGTAATCATAAATGGTTGGGTTAACAGATTAACCGTTAATCCAACCATACTTTGAACTTAGCCCTTCAACGCTTTCAACACCGCCTGCATAGTGGCATTCGCATCACCAAACAACATACGGGTGTTATCGAGTACGAACAAAGGATTACCGATACCGGCATAACCAGAAGCCATACTGCGTTTGAGTACGATTGTAGTTTCACCTTTCCAGCATTCTATAACCGGCATACCGGCAATCGGGCTATTAGGATCATTTAGCGCAGAGGGATTAACGATATCATTAGCGCCGATTACGATAGAGACATCAACATTACCGAAATCATCGTTGATTTCATCCATTTCATAAACGATGTCATAAGGCACTTTAGCTTCGGCTAATAATACGTTCATGTGGCCCGGCATACGACCAGCAACTGGATGGATACCAAAACGTACTTTTTTACCCTTATCACGTAACAACTTAGTGATTTCATTCACGGTATGCTGCGCTTGTGCCACGGCCATCCCATAACCTGGGATAATCATGATGTTTTTTGAATCTTGCAACAACTTAGCCACTTCTTCAGCTTCGATAGGCTGTACTTCGCCTTCAATAGCTGCAGCCTCACCACCAGAAGAAGTACCAAAACCACCAGCAATAACGCTTAAGAAATGTCTATTCATGGCGCGGCACATGATGTAACTCAAGATCGCGCCACTACTACCGACTAAAGCTCCGGTAACGATCAACAAATCATTACTGAGCATAAAACCAGTAGCTGCTGCTGCCCAACCTGAATAACTGTTGAGCATGGAAATAACCACAGGCATATCAGCACCACCGATAGCCATTACCATGTGGATACCAAACAGTATGGCAATACCGGTCATTATAGCTAAAGGTATAATCGCCTCACCACCCACCTCTGTTTGCTGCACGAACATAGCACCTAAGCCGATTACCGCAAACAACAGTGTTAAATTAAACCAATGACGACCTGGTAATAACAAAGGCTTACCATTGATTTTTTCACTCAACTTACCAAAAGCAATGACTGAACCTGAAAAAGTCACAGCACCAATCAATATGCCGATATAAATTTCCACATCATGTACTGTTTTTTCAACCCCAGTGATGGCAATAGAGCTATCCATGAAATTGGCATAACCGACTAATACTGCAGCCAAACCGACCAAACTGTGCATAATGGCAACAAGCTCGGGCATTTGGGTCATTTCAACTTTTAAGGCGGCTTTAGCACCAATCAAACCACCGATAGCGATAGCAGCAATCAATACACCGTAAACGCTGACCGAAGCACTTAAAGTGGTCGCGACTATAGCAATCGCCATCCCTAACATACCGTAATAATTACCTTTACGGGCCGATTCCTGATTACTTAAACCACTCAGACTTAAAATGAACAAAATGGCGGCAACGATATATGACATCGTAACTAAACTATGAGACATAATAATTTCCTGTTATTTTCTGAACATTTCTAACATACGACGAGTGACTAAGAAGCCACCGAAGATATTAATAGACACGAGTAAGATAGCGGAACCCGCTAATATAGTGACAGTATTATTAGCCGTAGAGACCTGTACCACAGCCCCAATAACAATAATACTGCTGATAGCGTTAGTGACACTCATTAAAGGTGTATGCAACGAATGTGAAACATTCCAGATCACTTGATAACCAACGAAACAGGCTAAGACAAAAACCGTAAAATGGGTCATGAACGATTCAGGTGCCACAGCCCCGATGCCAAACAACACTAAACCAGCGATAACGATAGGCAATAATTGCTTAACGACCGGAGGCAAAAATGATTTCTTTTGTTGAGCAAGCACTTCCGCACAAGCCGGAGCTTCTGTTTGTGGCGCTGGCGCTGCAGAAAGTTTTGGTGGCGGTGCGGGCCAAGTGATATTACCTTCTTTGATGACCGTGGTACCACGTATCACTTCATCGTCCATATTAACATTGAGCAAACCGTTCTTTTCAGGACACAGTTCTGTTAATAAATGACGAAGGTTAGTCGCATAAAGCTGACTAGATTGATTGGCTAAACGACTGGGTAAATTAGTATAGCCTATAACGGTCACGTCATGCTTAACGACTACTTGATCTTTTTCAGTCAATTCACAGTTACCGCCTTGTTCTGCGGCTAAATCAACAATAACGCTACCCGCTTTCATGGAAGCTACCATTTCTGCGGTGATGAGTTTAGGTGCGGGTCTGCCTGGAATCAAGGCCGTGGTGACGATAATATCGACTTCTTTGGCTTGCTGAGCAAATAAAGCCATCTCGGCTTCAATGAATTCTTTAGACATGGTTTTAGCATAACCACCCGCGCCTGCGCCTTCTTCTTTGAAATCCAGCATCAAGAATTCAGCGTCCATGCTTTCAATTTGTTCTTTAACTTCGGGACGCGTATCAAAGGAACGTACGATAGCCCCCATGCCTTTTGCAGTACCGATAGCGGCTAAACCTGCAACACCAGCCCCAATCACTAACACTTTAGCCGGCGGAATTTTACCTGCAGCGGTAATTTGGCCGGTAAAAAAGCGACCGAAATGTTGTGCGGCTTCAATGATAGCTCGGTAACCGGCTATATTGGCCATGGAACTTAAGGCATCCAACTTTTGCGCTCTAGACATACGTGGCACGCTGTCCATGGCCAGTACAGTAACGCCCTTAGCAGCCAGCTTCTTTAATAAGTCTTCATTTTGGGCAGGCCAAATAAAACTAATTAAAGTTGCGCCAGGTGTTAACAACTCTGTTTCGTCTATGGCTAATTTAAGGTTGAGCTCAGGGGCTCGCACTTTCATAATAATGTCAGATTGTTTCCATAGGGCTTTCGTATCCGCGACGATCTCAACGCCTGCCTCCTTGTAAGCCTCATCAGAAATATTCGCGCCGAGCCCTGCTCCGCTTTCTATACTAATGGAAAATCCTAATTTTATTATTTGTGCTGCAGCCTCGGGTGTCGTGGCTACACGCATTTCACCGTGGTGAATTTCTTTTGGGATACCAATCTTCATACAGTCTCCTGTGGGCGTGATTTAGGGCATTAAACTTCAAGGTTTCAGTTTTAAGTCAAAACTAAAGCGGAGCATAGGTGATAAAGAGTTGAGTTTCAATAAAAAACGCAAAAACCTTACTATACATCCCACTAATGATTAACAAAGCAATTTGCTCATACACAATAAAACCTTTGCTGCATGAGACAGCTACTGATAGCATTAAAGCAAAGTTTATATGACCACCAGCTTTCTATCTGGCGACGCGGTTACATCAAACTAACAACTATGATCCTTAATTCAAGTACATACCGTGTATATTTTATGATCAGTCACTTTAAAAAATCTGTTTTATTCAGCTTAGTCTTGTTAGCTTTATTAAGTGCTAATGTCAAAGCAAATACGCGTATTGCTATCTTAGACTTTGAATTAAGTGATGTTACCCTTGCGCCTGGCATACCCGCTGAAATTGAACGCACAGGCGCTATAAAAGCTATGTTGGAAGCTGAGTTAAAAAAAGCAGGTTACATTATCATTCCAATTGATCTAGCCGCTCAACATCAAGCTAATGCTGGCTTTGGTTATCTTTTTAACCATAACGATGTCGCTGCTGCACTTGCAAGAAAAGCAGGGGCTGAATATGTCTTAGTCGGCAGACTGCATAAACCTAGCTTTTTATTTGCTTATTTAATGGGACATTTAATTAAGGCCAATGATGGTGGTTTGATAGAAAACTACGTAGTAGAAACCAAAGGTGGAGAAAGCAGACTCACATTAAAAGCGGTTGAAACGCTAACTTCAAAGATAGATTACAACTTAGATAAGTCTTACAGCCCTCCTCCACCGGCATCTAAGTCTGTTTACAAGCCCTGATATAACAACCAGCCAATCACCATCAACGCCACCTCATCGTTATACACACCATTTAGTAAACCGTCATACCGGCTAGGAAGCCGCAATGATGTGTTTTTAAAATGTGTGTAAGAATGAGAAAGCGCCCCTAGGAGCATAGTCATTATAGTTGCCAAAGATTTTATAGAAACCAGCGAAGGGCTTGTTTTCGCCGTAGTCAGTTCAGGTACTGAGCAAGATCAGGTCTTATGTTTTTTACGTTATATTAAAATAGACTCTATTTGGAATAAGTTCACTACTGAGCATGCCAACGCCTATTTAAAACAACATCATCCAGATTATTTGCATTATTCAGCTGTTTTAGATGCGCATTTACATGCCGTGCCTTTAACGCGTATTGTTAAACATCATCGACCCAAACAACGCTTGCAGGATTTAATGCAAGCAAAGCAGCATGATGCTATAGAAAGCGATCTATTCAAGCTTTGTAAGTTATTACAACAAAGCGGTTTGGATTTATCCCAAACAGGTATTACTGGCTCATTATTAATAGGTGCGCAGCAAGCCAGTTCGGATATCGATTTAGTCTGTTACAGTCGAACTGCTTTTCATCAATGTCGAGATATCACTGGTGAGTTAATCAAATTACAGCACTTACATGAATTAGACGAGCAAGACTGGCAAGCATCTTATCAACGTCGCTCTTGTGACTTAAGCTATAGCGATTATGTCTGGCATGAACGCCGTAAATATAATAAAGCTGTCATTAATGGCCGTAAATTTGATTTAAACTTTATAGATGAAACCTTGAAGCCTGATTTAGCCAATTATCAGAAATGTGAGGTTATTAGCTTGGAATGCATTATTACCGATGATACGCAGGGCTTTGATTATCCGGCTGAGTTTAAAATAGAGCACGGACAAATTGATGCTATCGTCTGCTTTACCGCGACTTATACTGGACAAGCACTTAAGGGCGAAACCGTCCTAGTATCAGGCATAGTCGAACAAAACCAACACGGAGTTAAACGCATAGTCGTTGGTTCTAGTCGTGAAGCCCATGGTGAATATATTAGGGTACTTCGTGCCTAGATTAAACGACTTTTCTGCCGTTATTTTTGATATGGATGGCTTAGTCCTAGACACTGAACCGACTTATTTTAAAGCTTGGCAACAAGCAGCAAAGACCATGGGTTACAGCCTGTCAGATAATTTTTGTGAATCACTCTCTGGCTTACATTATCAAGCTGTCACCGAACAATTGTTAAAACATTTTGGCACTGACTTTAATCTGCAGTGTTTTAATGAACTCAGTGGTCTGTATTGGCATGAGCAGATTACTCGCTATGGCATTAATATACGACCAGGATTTAATGAACTCATAGAAACATTGATGCAGTTAAATATCCCTTATTGTTTAGCGACTAACAGTAGTGCTATTAATGCTAAGGAATGTCTGGCCTTTGCTAAATTAACCCATATTTTTACTCACATCATTAGTCGAGATGATGTTTTACAGGGTAAACCAGAGCCTGATATTTTTTTAAAAGCAGCAGACATTTTAAATATTCCGATACAACAGTGTTTAGTTCTGGAAGATTCTCATGCGGGCATCGTCGCAGCAAAAAGTGCCGGAGCTTATGCCATATGGATACCTGCTACAAACACAATTGATCCTGTGACATTAAGCCTTTGTGATACCAAAATGAATAGTTTAGTCGATATTATTGGGCTGCACACCCCCTGCAGCTCACGTCAGCAATGACTTTAGAAAAAATCACCTGAATATACATGTTCAAGCTCACTCATTTTTGCGTTAATCCTGTATAATTTGTTGAATTTTTCAACTCCCTCTTTCTCCTCTTGTGATAGCCCAATATTCTAAAGTCTCAGTTATTGCTCCTGCCAGATTACATATGGGTTTTATTGACTTAAGCGGATCCTTATCCCGTCATTTTGGCAGTATTGGCATCGCTCTTAATGAACAGGCTACTCGCTTAAGTATTACCCATGCAGAGCAACGCACTATTAATGGTCCTGGTGCACAACGGGCAGATAAATGTTTAACCTTACTATGTCAGGCACTAAACGTTTCCGATCAGCTTGAAGTTATCATTGAAACCGCTATACCTGAACATGTAGGTTTAGGTTCTGGGACCCAAATGTCATTAGCTATCGGCATGGCTTTAAATAGCTACTATGGCCTTGGGCTTACAGTAAGAGACATTGCGGCACTAATGGATAGAGGCTTACGCTCGGGTATCGGCATTGGTATCTTTGAACAAGGCGGTCTGGTCGTAGACGGCGGTCGAGGAGAAAAAACGATTACCCCACCCATGCTGGTTCATATGGACATACCCAGTGATTGGCGATTTATTTTAGTACTGGATCAACGTGGGCAAGGCTTACATGGCCTACAAGAAATCCAAGCCTTTAAAGAATTACCTCCCTTCCCTCAGCAAGAAGCTGCGCGCTTATGTTATTTATTGCTGATGCAAGGTTTACCAGCTGTGGCAGAAAACGATCTCAGTAAGTTTGGAGACGTCATTACTCAATTACAACGCTCAGTCGGTGAACATTTCGCTTCAGCTCAAGGAGGCGTCTTTACTAGCCCTGAAGTTGCTTGCGCGATGGACTGGTTAGCCGAACAAGGTGCGGTCGCTATTGGCCAGACATCTTGGGGGCCCACTGGTTTTTGTGCAGTAGATGGCATAGACTTAGCAGAAGCTATTACTGATAAGGCCAAAGTAAAGTTCGCTCACTTCGATAATTTAAGCTTTATAACTGCCAGCGCTCGTAATAGCGGTGGAGATGTTTTTGTTGTTTAGATCATTCAGTTATTACTAACTGAACTTAGCTTATCTAATAGCCCACTGCCCCCACAGGAAGCAAAAAAATGAATGACTACCTAGACACTCAAAATCATCTCACTACCGTCAAAAACTTATTAGCTAAACATAAGCTCATTGAAGATTTAGTGCGGCGTCAAGATATGCCTCATCATGATTTAGTAGAGACTCTCGTACACAAGCAAAACCGAGTAGAGCTACAAAGACTACTGGACAATCTAGATCGCCAAATTATCGCGAGAATACTTGAATCGCTATCTAAAGAAGACCGACAAATAACTTGGCAATTACTTCGTGATGACCGAAAAGAAGATGTGCGGCGAGAAATAGCTGAAGCACTACGTGCTGAATTTATTATCGAAACTAAATCTCGCAATCGAAACATGATGATACGTGTATTTGATTTGCACGAAGGTCGGTTAAGACAAATCCCCATTGAAACCAAAGAAGATTTAGCCAGAGCCAATCCTATCTGGATTGATTTGGTAAAACCCGAAGATGAGCAGATCGCTTGGGCAAAAGACATCTTTGATGTAGAACTCCCTAATCCAAAAAGTTTAACCGATTTAGAAACCAGTGCCCGCTTTTACGTAGAAGAAAATGGTGAAGTGCATTTGCATTCTGACTTTTTACTCGACAGAAAAGATGAGTCACGCAACGTTGCCGTTGCTTTCGTTCTACATAAAGGCACCTTATTTTCAGTACGCAACAAAGAACTACCGGTATTTCGTTTACAACGATTACGCGCACGTGCAGAATCGGGTTATGTTTCAGAAGCCAAAGATGTATTACTAGATTTATATGCGGCCGAGGTTGAATATTCAGCAAATGCACTGGAAGATGTTTATACCGAACTCGAAGCTGTGGGCAGGCAAGTCTTTAAATCCCATATGACCGATGATGAAGCCGAAAACATACTGGCGGCTATTGCTGAAGAAGAAGATCTTAACGGACGCATTCGTCGTAATGTTTTAGATACACGCAGAGCCTTATCTTTTTTAATGCGTGGCAAGTTTTTATCAGAAGATCAGCATACTGAGGTCAGAGAGATTTTACGTGACATAGAATCTTTGGATGGCCATACCGCTTTCTTGTTTAATAAAATCAACTTCCAAATGGATGCCACCGTTGGTTTCATTAACGTCAACCAAAACAAAGATCTTAAGCGCTTAACGATTATTAGCGTTATTTTTATGCCACTCAATCTTTTGGCCGGCATAGGCGGTATGTCAGAATTTACCATGATGGCAGGAGGAGTTGCTTGGCCCATAGCTTATGGTGGCTTTGCCCTAGGTTTATTTCTGATAGGCTGGATAACCTTTTTTGGTTTACGATTCTTCGAAAACAGAAATATTAAGAAACCTACACCAGTCAAGAAGACAAGCTAAACAGGGCGAATGAATCGCCCCAAAGAAACAGAATTAAGCGAAAAAAGTAGTATGGCTTCAGCTATTGCCTTATAAAACAGCTGAAGCTGCTTTACTCCAAGTGGCTAAATTACTTAACTGTGAGCAGTGACGCAGGATATAAAAGTCACTAAGCTTTATTTTGAATTCAACCAATCCAAATATTGAGTAACACCTTGTTTGACTGTTAAAAAGTCTTTGCTATATCCTGCCTGCCTTAATCCTGAAATATCGGCCTGCGTATAACTCTGATAAGCACCTTTTAAATGCTCAGGAAAAGGAATATATTCAATACTTCCTTGTTGATGCCAAGCAATAACGGCATTGGCCACTGTATTAAAAGTTTCTGCCCTGCCTGTACCGACATTAAAAACTCCGCGCTGCTCTGGATGATCTAAAAACCATAGATTCACATCGACAACATCATCAACATGAACAAAGTCACGTTGCTGTTCACCATTGGCCATGCTATCACAACCGGCAAATAATTTTGCTTTGTTATGTTCAAGCACTTGCTGATTAAAATGAAATGCCGTGCTGCTCATCGCACCCTTATGCTGTTCACCGGGGCCATAAACATTAAAATAACGAAAGCCAGCAATTTGACTATTTGTTGTCGTCAGTAATCTCCGCACATATTGATCAAATTGAAACTTTGAATAAGCATACATATTAATAGGCTGTTCACAACTGCGGTCTACCCGAAACCCTTGCTCACCGTTACCATAAACAGAAGCTGAAGACGCATAAATAAACGCTACATTCTTGGTAATACACGCTTGCAATAGGCGCTTTGAATAAGTGTAATTATTCTCCATCACATACTGGCCATTCCATTCCGTAGTTGCAGAACAAGCACCTTGATGAAAGACAGCAGTAACCTCGTTTAAAAAGCTTGGCAAATCCAACTTATCGATAAACTCGGCTTTATCCATATAATCAGCAATATTAAGATCAGCGATGTTCAACATCTTTCGACCATTCACTAAATGATCAACTAACAATATATTGCTTTCGCCACGCTTATTTAAGGCTCGAATCAAATTACTACCAATAAAGCCTGCACCGCCTGTAACAATAATCATAGCTCACCTCTTGCTTTATTTATCATCGCCGTTGTTGATTGGCCATCAACAAACTGTAAGATTTTAACTTCTCCACCCGCCTTAATAACACAATCGCCACCTACGACTTGCTCGGCACTATAATCACCGCCCTTAACAATAACATCGGGCAGTAAGTTGCAATATAAACGTTCGGGAGTTTCTTCAGTAAAATCCACCACCCAATCAACACAAGCTAAGGCGGCTAAAACAGCCATGCGTTCTTTTAAGGCGTTGATAGGTCGTGATTCGCCTTTTAGCTGTTTAACTGAGGCATCGGAATTGACTGCCACACACAAACGATCGCCTAAGGCTTTTGCTTGCTCTAAATAAGCGACATGACCTGCATGCAATAAATCAAAACAGCCATTAGTCATAATGATTTTTTCATTATAGGCTTTTGCTCTAGCAAAGAGTTTTACTAATTCATCTTCTGCAACCACACCATAGAAAGAATCTCTGGCGCCATGCATAGCACGGGTTAATTCTTGCAACGAAACAGTAGACGTACCTAGTTTTCCGACGACAATACCGCCTGCTAAATTAGCTAAATACATAGCCTCCATCAAAGGTAATTCTAAAGACACACATAAGGCCATCACAGCAATAACTGTATCGCCAGCACCTGTCACATCAAAAACATCTTTAGCTTTTGCGGGTATTGAATGGACCTGATCAGCTTCAATCAAGGTCATGCCCGCTTCACCACGCGTCAACAACAGCGTAGGAATTTGATATTGCGCTAATAAGGCGCGGCCTTTTTCAATGAGTTCCTGCTCATCATGACAAGCACCAACCACTGCTTTTAATTCTGACAAGTTAGGCGTAATTAAATCAGCTAGCGCATAAGGCTGATAATCAACCCCTTTAGGATCGACTAAGGTTTTAACGCCAGCCTGCTTAGCAGCGGCAATAAAACTTGATACATCAACTAACGTGCCTTTGCCATAATCCGAAAACACCACCACATCATGTTTAGGTAAATGACGTATTAAGGCCGATTGCAAGGCTGCTTGATCAAACTGTATGGGGGTATCTTCAAAGTCTAAGCGTATCAATTGCTGATGCTGCGCCATCACCCGTAATTTGCAGATACTACGCAGGGACTTTTCAACCACAAAATCGCACACGACACCTTCAGCTTCTAATAATCGTTGAACTATTTCACCCTCAGCATCATCACCAATAACACCCAATAAAGTAACTTGCCCGCCTAATTTGGCAATATTAAGTGCGACATTAGCTGCGCCACCAATGCGGTCTTCAATGGATTTAACCTTAACTACAGGTACTGGGGCTTCAGGAGAAATACGGGTAGCCTGCCCAGACCAATAACGATCTAGCATGACATCCCCAATAACAATAATTCTAGCTGCGCTAAACTCAGGCGTTACTACGATCACTTAATGCCTCCTCAATGACACCACACCACCAATGCCCAATTAATATATGAGCTTCTTGTATTCTTGCTGTTACTTTTGAAGGCACAACTACCGCAACGGTTGCCAGCTGACTTAATTCGCCACCGTCATTACCGGTCAAACCAATCACGGTCATGCCTTTAGCTTTTGCAGCTTCTGTGGCTTTCAATATATTCTTGCTGGTTCCTGAGGTGGAAATAGCAATCAGACAATCTTTAGCATTTCCTAAGCCTTCAACTTGACGGGAAAATACCGTTTCAAAATCAAAATCATTTGCATGGGCTGTTAAGATAGAACTATCTGTCGTTAAGGCAATAGCGGCCATGGCATGACGTTTTTTTTCATAGCGCACCATTAACTCGGCGGCGATATGTTGACAGTCAGCCGCACTACCACCATTACCACAAAGCAATATCTTACCGCCTTGTTTTAAGGTGGCAATTAATAAAGCACCTGCCGCTTCTATCGCGTCAGACTGCTCTGCTAAGCTAGCGATCATCACTTGATGTTCCTCAAGCTCTGTCACAAATGTTTTCAAAATAGTTCTCCTATGTTCTTAAAGAGAGATAGCGTTTAGGTGATTATTAGCGCACCTGTTTAAAAAAAGTATTAAGGCCATTAAGTTAAGTCATCTATTGGCTTGGAGTAAAACAGCTTCAGCTGTTTTAAAAAGCAATAGCTGAAGCTATTGCACTCCAGTT
>CAMDOP010000045.1 GCA_945903675.1 Crenothrix polyspora | reverse complement strand
TTATATGCTACCGTTATTGAGCGCCATGTATATAAACGTTTTGGTCATGACTGGAATCAGTTCGATCAAATTCGGATGACAACACCTTGGCGGCTATTAAAAGTAGTGCGTTCCTTAATAAACTCGTGGATTATTGAAACGCATCGTTGGTGTCTAGCTAATCAGTCGGATTGCTTTAAAGTACTTATGGAGCGTCCACGTCGTCGTGCATTGCAGGTACTACCAGCCGAGGTGGCAAGTTTGCTGAAACTATCAAATAGATTAAAACTGTGTACCAACCTGATTTGATGTATTTAACCTTAAGTTGGCGCTTATGGGCTTCCTGCCCTCCTACCGACGCACGGCATCCATGCCGTGCCCCTTCGGGCTAATCCCAACAAAACCTGCGGTGCTAGTCGCGGCAAACGAGGATAAAGCGATGTTACTGCGAAAGGTCAGTAATTAAGATGTAAAGTCGATTTTAACTATAAAATAGGATTAGCTAATTAATTTTGCATAGTTTAATGTTTTGTTAGGACGCACAGCAGGCTAAAACCTTAGATAGTGATGTACAAAATAGTCTAAAATAGTCTAAAACACGGGCTCATGATAAAATGCCACTATTTAAAAGTGGCTTGCCATTTAGTGTTTATTTTATTTAGTCGTTGAGAATTTATAGTAATGAAAATTTGTACCCTCTTAGTTAGTTCATTGTTGTTGACTATGGTTGTTGGCAATAGTTATGCGACCACGTATTCTTTACCCCATTTTAAAGGCGATAGGGTCGTTGCATCCTCTACTGGAGAGACCGTTACAATTACGGTGGAACAAGATCAAACCTTACTGGATATCGCTAAACGCTTTAATCTGGGACAAACTGAAATTGTAACCATAAATCCTGGTCTTGATCGTTGGCTGATAAAAAAAGGTACCGTTGTCCGTTTACCCAATAGACGTATCTTGCCTGATTCTCCTCATGAAGGTATTACCCTCAATGTTGCAGAATACCGCATGTATTACTACCCTGCTGATCAGCCTGGTACAGTAAGATCTTATGCGCATGGGGTAGGTAGACAAGATTGGAAAACGCCCTTAGGTAAAACCAGCATTATTAAAAAAGTAAAAGATCCGGCCTGGCATCCACCTGAATCAATTCGACGTGAACATGCCGCCAATGGCGATCCTTTGCCAGAAATAGTACCGCCAGGTCCACATAATCCTCTAGGTGCTTACGCGTTGTATCTTAATTTGCCTGGTGACTATCGTATTCATGGAACGGATATCGATAAAATATTTGGTATCGGTATGCAGATTACCCATGGTTGTGTACGTATGTATCCTGAAGATATTGGTGCTTTATTTCAGTCAGTATCGGTGGGTACTTCAGTTTATATCGTTAAACAACCTGTAAAAGTGGCTTGGCTAAACAACGTACTGTATGTAGAAGCGCATCCTGACCTAGAGGGTGAAGAAAAGACCCAAGATGAACGCTATGCGATAGCTTTATCTCTAATTAGACAAGAGAATAATCAAGAGCTACCTGATTTTGATCAAGTCGTTTTGAATAAAGTCCTTACAGATTTAGATGGCACGCCCACACCTATTTACGAAAGATTGCCATCTTTAGAAGGTGATGTTGTTGCCCCCATTGCAAAAGCAGTCCCTGTAGTTAAAGCCGACGCTGTTGCTAGTGCCGCCAATAAAAAGCCGGTAGCAGCCACTAAAGCAAAGATTAAAGACGTTGCTGTAAATACAAAAAAGACTAAAGTAGCAGTAGTAAAAACGGCTAATAATGCTAAGAAGATACTCGCGAAAGAGTCTACAAAGTCCACAAAAAGTCAAAAACCAGCGACTAAAACAGCCAGTAATAGCGACTCTACAGGTTCTGCTGGCGGCTATTATCACGGAAATTAATACCCGCGCTTTCGTTTAGCGCATTGTCCGCTTTAAGCTTTGATGTTTCGAGTTACGCTGAACTATAGCTGTTTACGGTGCGGTTAAATTGAGATATAGGTCTAGCAAACGCTAGTTAGCCCTAAAACTGCTTGAATAGGTCTAGTAAGCGAAAGATAGGACCTATAAGTGCTTGAATAAGTCTAGCAAGCGATAAATAGACCAATAAGTGCTTGAATAGGTCTATCCAGCGATAGATAGGGCCTATAAGTGTCTGAATAGGTCTAGCAAACGTTGGATAGCCCTAAAACTGCTTGAATAGGTCTATTAAGCGAAAGATAGGACCTATAAGTGCTTGAATAGGTCTAGCAAGCGATAGATAGACCAATAAGTGCTTGAATAGGTCTATCCAGCGATAAATAGACCAATAAGTGCTTGAATAGGTCTAGCAAGCGTTGCATAGCCCTATAAGTGCTTAAATAGGTCTGGCAATCGTTGGATAGCCCTATAAGTGCCTGAATAGGTCTAGCAAGTGAAAGATAGACCAATAATTGCTTTAATTGGTCTGGTAAACGCTCGGTAGCGTTAGTGAGATAAGATCTCCCTAATGTTTAACGTTTCAGGAATGATTTAAGCTTTCAAACGTTCCGGTCGGGGTTGCAAATCCCGACCGGCATACGGGTGTTGAACAAGCTATTTTGGTACATTTGGGACTGCCTAAATAAAATTTCAGATCTAGCTGTATAGTAGGCCATAAACAGCATGTCCAAGCTAGCAACAGCTTAGTAGCGTAGCCTCTCCATGCAGCAAGGTGCTGCGAGGGTTTACGGGGGGCAATTTTCTCGATTCCACTGTATATTTAATATTCAAGTATGAATAAAAAAATCGTTATTATCGCAGGGCCAAATGGTGCAGGAAAAACCACTTTCGCCCGCGAGTTTTTGCCCAATGAAGCCCATTGCCCTATCTTCATCAATGCTGATTTGATTGCCGCAGGTATTGCGCCCTTTATGCCCGAACAAGTTTCTATTAAAGCAGGACGCATCATGTTGTCAGAAATAACCGAGCATGTCGCCAAAGATAATAGTTTTGCCTTTGAAACCACACTAAGTGGTTTAAGTTATGCACGGGCTATCCCGAAATGGCGAGCTAAGGGATATCATGTCAAACTTATTTTTTTACAGTTACCTAACGCCGATACCGCTATTGCCCGAGTATCTGAACGTGTACGTCACGGCGGCCATAATATTCCCGAGGCCACTATTCGGCGCAGATTTGACGCTGGCTTAAAAAATTTCAAACAAATCTATCAACCGCTAGTCGATGTTTGGCTGCATTTTGACAATGCAGGCGATACTCCGACTCTTATAGACTGGAGAATGTCATGAGTAGTATTCCTCTGGATTTAGCAAAAGACCTTGAAGTTCGCGAGGTAGAAGCTGCACTGTTGCGTGCAGCAAAACAAGCGCGTGCTTATGCTGCACAAACACATACGGCCATCATCGTGGTACGTAATGGGCAAATAATTAAGGAGACGTTCCCTGTGCCTGATGAAATAAAATCTTCATGATTGCTTAAGCTTCTGTGGTCGATAGTTTGCCACGTAAACAAATGCGCTTAGTTCAAGCATGGATTGAGTTATATCAAGAGTCTTTAATGATCGATTGGAAGTTAGCTGTGTCAGGTCAAGAGCCCTTTCGTATAGAACCCTTAAGATAAACAGAGTTATTTATGAAATTGATTAATATAGAACCGAAAGATAACTATATTCTGCGCATATTTTTAGATGATGATTCGATAGTAGACTTTGATATTAAGGCCGAGTTGGAGCGTATACCTTGTTACAAACCGCTTTATGAATATGCATTATTTAAAACGGTAAAGTTTAAAAATAAACGTATCTATTGGAGCGATCAGTTTGATTTTCATTTGGATCAAATTTTAGAGCGTGGACATTTTGTGGCGCGTCCTAAAGCAAGTGTTTTATAAGCCAGTACGATAAGATACGTATAGGTGAAAAGGCACGAAGCCTATCGTTCACGATTGATGCGCCTCCTTACGTCGGCACATCCAATAATGAGTTATAATTTTATGTAATGTTGGGCATAAAGATATTTCTTGAACATAACGGAGTAAATAATGACTATTATTAGCTTAGATGACGCCTTAATTAATGAAGTGATTACTGTTAGTTATTATCATAATGCTCAAGAAGCTATCGTTAAAATATTAACCGACTATATACAGCAACATAAAAAACAAGCCAATATTGCTGAGTTACTGGCAATGCCAGATGGTGCTGATATTGACTTTGATCCGCCCCGCTTACAGTCAACTATGTTTCATCCTGCTGATTTGATTTGAAATAAAATGTTTGTAAATATCGTAGCCTCGATGCAGCAACGCGTAATCGAGGGTTTTCGTGGGTTCTATTTCCTCGATTCCACTATGTTCCATCGAGGCTACTTGCTAGTTATAGTTTTTAACAGAATGACTTTATCTAAACTTCAATGACAAGATTATCAAAAGGTTTATACGATCGTTTAATTCATGAAGATGAATTAGCAGAAATAAATAAGCTGGTTTTTGAAGGGAGGGCAACTGTTAAAATGCCATCTTATGCTGAAAATAGAGAATATTTATTAAGTGATCTATTGAATAGATTGCCTGAGCTTTTAGATGAGATTTCTACATCAAAAGATAGTAGTTCTGAAAAGAACTTAGCTGAAATCCAGTTAATTTCGACCTTATTAAAAAATGCAAGACTAGAAGCAAAAGCAGAGTTTGAAATTGATTTTATAGCACAACCTCCACAAGTTTTACGATCGATACACGAACCTGAAATGCCGGGAATTTTTCCTGTTACTGGTTTGCGTACGCCTTGGCTATTTAGTTCTTCACGCAGTGAACCTTCTTTATTGCACGAGCTCATTGCAGAATTACAAGCTGTCGATACCGTTGATATATTGGTAAGTTTTATTACATGGAGCGGCGTAAGAAAAATAATTGATGTATTGAAACAAGCGACTGCGATTGATGAAACTGGAAAATCTAGAACACAATTTCGCATTCTAACGACGACATACATTGGTGCAACAGAAGCAAGAGCCGTCAATGCATTAGCTGAGTTGCCTAATGTTGAATTAAAAATTTCATTAGACGGTAGGCGTACGCGCTTACATGCTAAAGCTTGGATTTTTAATCGCAATAGTGGTTTTGGTACAGCCTTTATAGGCAGTGCTAATTTATCTGAGTCTGCTTTAATCAGCGGCATTGAATGGACAGTTAAGTTAACGCAGTGCTCAAACGAAGCTATTTTCAAAAATGCTCAGGCACATTTTGAAACGCTTTGGAATGATGGTGAATTTCTCCATTATGATCCGTGCAATCAAGATCATCGTAATGCCTTAGAAAAAGCTTTATATGCAGAATCAAGGCACGGAAAAACTAATCAAAGTAGTTCTGAATTAATTGCAATACAAACATGGTTCGATTTAAGCCCTAAACCTTATCAACAAGAAATGCTTGATCGATTGGCTGCAGAAAGAACGCATCATCGTTATCGAAATTTAATTGTTGCAGCGACGGGTACTGGCAAAACCGTTGTTGCGGCCTTTGATTATGCGCGCTTGACAAAAGAAAAAGGCGGGCAACCACGATTATTGTTTGTTGCTCATCGGGTGCAGATTTTAATACAGGCTATGAGTACTTTTCGGCAAGTGTTACGTGATTCAAATTTTGGCGAGTTATTAGATGGCAATAATGAAGCTAGCCAACATGAGCATTTATTTGTAACCATTAATACGGCTCATAACCGTGACTTGGTAGCTCAGCATGGTGCCAGTTTCTGGAATATGGTCATAATTGATGAGGCTCATCATTTACCGGCTAATTCGTTTGATAAATTCATATCATCGGTTAAGCCTGCTGTTCTTTTGGGATTAACTGCTACACCAGAACGTGCAGATGGTAAAAGTTTAAATCAATACTTCGATGCAAGACCTGATGGCTCACCTGCCGTAACATTAAGATTATGGGATGCTCTTGATCAGGAGTTACTCGCTCCTTTTGAATATTATGCAACCCACGACGACATTGATTTAACCAGTATTCAATGGAAACAAAATAACATTGATGTGCAGCTTGATAATATAATTTCGGCCAGTGATATACGTGCTCGCTCATCACTTCAAGCTGTTGAAACTTATGTGAGTGATTTAGAAAAACTCAAAGCTATCGGTTTTTGTATCAGTGTGCGCCATGCGGAATTCATGGCTGCTTATTTTAATTCACATGGTTTGCCTTCAAAATCAATTACGGGACAACATACTCAAGTTGAGCGAGAAAGTGCGATTAATGAACTTAAGCATGGCAGTATAAAAGTAATATTCACTTGTGATTTATTTAATGAAGGCGTTGATATACCCGATGTAAACACCTTGTTATTGCTAAGGCCAACCCAAAGTCCAGTCGTGTTTCAGCAGCAAATTGGTCGGGGGTTACGGTTATCATTAGGTAAACAGAGTTGCTTGGTTTTAGATTTTGTTGGAACATACTCACAAGATTTTAGATTTGATATATTGTTGAGAGCTTTAACAGGCCAAAATAGATTGGCTATAAAAGACTCTGTTGATAAAGGTTTTGGCTCATTGCCTACAGGTTGTCATATTCAGTTCGATAGAGTGGCTAGGGAGCGAGTATTAGCGAGTCTTAAATCTTCTCTAAAACTAAATGTGACTCGTCTCACAGCAGAATTAGTTGCTTGGGCAACAGCCAAAGACCATACGAAAATTAAATTAAAAGAATTCTTACTTGAGAATGAGATAGATATTTCGGATATTTATTCAGGGAATCATTATTGGACTGAACTCAAACGATTGGCGCATCTTCCAACTCTGGCAAAGGGTGTTAGGGAAGATGAATTGTCACGAAGAGTGGCCAGTATTTTATACGTTGATGATATTGAAATTTTAAACGCTTGGCACCAAGCTTTAGTACATAAAAAGATTGATGCAACTAGGGTTCAAATACTTGCTCATACATTTTTAGTTCGTCAATCTGAATTAATTAACCCAGCTCAGTTCATGTTATTAATTGAGCAACATCCAGCTATCAAAGACGAGTTAATCGAAGTTATAGAGTGGCGTATAGAGCAATCAATACAGCCTTATTGTCATCTTGATGGAATTCCGCCTTCATGGGTACTTTCATTGCATAATCGATACTCAAGATCGGATATTATTACCGCGATTTCTTATGTTAATGCGACTAAACGTCCGGCATTTAGAGAAGGTTGTTTAGCTATTTCGGACAGTAAAATAGAATTAATGTTTGTGACTTTAGATAAAAGCGAAGGTTTTGATGAGCGTGTTCAATATCATGATTATGCGATTAGCCCGAAATTATTTCACTGGCAATCTCAAAATGTTGCCAGCTCAACTAATAATACCGGACTCCGTTATTTAAATAGTGTTGCAGAGCCCTTAGCTAATGGCTGGAAGTTCTTTTTATTTGTACGTGAAAACAAAAATGCCGCTTTTGCTGCACTTGGTGAAGCACTATTAATTAAAACAGAAGGTGAGCGACCCATTTCAATTACATGGGAACTTAAGAATGCAATGCCAATTGAATTATTTAGACATTTTTCTGTATTGAGATCAATCTAGATATTTCATTCTGTATGATACTATCAATCTTTAAAAGTTAATCGAGCAGATATTTTATGCGTATGTTTAATCCTCCACATCCTGGTGAAATATTAGCTGAACTGTGGTTAGAACCCCTTAAACTGACGATTACCCAAGCCGCTAAAAATTTAAATGTAACCCGAAAAAAGGTGTCTGCTCTGGTTAATGGAAAAACAGCCATTAGCCCAGAAATGGCTTTGCGATTAGAGTTGGTGTTTGGGAAAAGTGCCGAGTCTTGGCTTGCAGCGCAAGCGGCTTATGATTTATGGCACTAGAAGCTAAGCGTGACAGTTTGGGTGTTTATAAGCTAGTGGCTTAGTTATTTTTCTATATATTGTTAGATGGATTGATCCACCCACCCAAATTAAAGGAGATTGTTATGCCAGTTGTCGATTTATCAACGCTACCTGCTAATGCACAGCAAGAGATATTGGATTTCTACGAATTTCTTCAAGAAAAATATAGCAATAGAAAAGCTAATGCGATGGCTACAATATTATCTCAAGAGCCGATCAAGGAAGATTTTAAAACGTTCATTATGAATATACCCAAAATAGAAGGCATTGAGTTCGAACGGCAAAGGGATTATTCATCAACACAGTTAAGGTGAATAACATGCAAACGATTACATTTACAACAGATGATAAGGTCAGCCCGTTATTACAGGATATTGCTAACGAAAATAACAAACCGACCGGTGAAATTATTGCTGAATCGTTACCTTGCTATGCAGAAATGTTACCAAGAAAAAAATTAAGCCAACAAATCAAATACGCGTATCACTTAGTCGCTAAGCAAAGTTTAGAGATCAATCAATCCTTAGCAGCGAGTAATACAGATGGGCTTTAAGCGTTATGTTTGGAGTAAAACAGCTTCAGCTGTTTTAAAGCATTTGCTGTTAATTAGCTTATGAGAGAAATGTCTTGATGACTATGGACATAACGCCAGCAATTAAGATACCTATCATCCATTTTAAAACGGCTAAGTCTGTTTTAAGTGGGGATAAGGCTATTTCAAGATCATCTTTAGTGACGAGTCTATGTTGAGCATCAGCAATAACGCGCACCACAGCCTCCGCCTGTTCTTGGGGTATGCCTGCTGTTTTAAGTTTGTCGACTAATTCTAAGGTATCGAAAGTAATGGTAGTCATGTGATGTGTACCAGATAAATAATTTTATAGAGTTAAATGTAATCGTAATGGCTACTTATTGTCAACATAGAATAAGCAGAGTTGATGGTATTCAAACGCTACCGCTGGTAATAAGCTTTACTTAATGATTACAAGCGCAACTGAAAATCAGCTTAACCGCCATAGCGTCAACATAAAGTCAGTTTCAATGGCGAATTCTTCGTTATTATTCAGTGCTAGTTGACTCTCTTCATTAGCGTGCCAAGCAAAAGGCGTCATTTGTAATAATGCCTCTCTTTGTTGAGTATTAGGGCTTATTTTGTAACTGATACGTTGTGTTGTTAAACGATCAAACCCTAGCGGCGCAATGCTTTCTTCGGCATGTGCTTTAACTTCGCTATAAATAAATTCTTTTAATTGCCAAAGATGACGTGGCCCTGGTGTTACGGTGAGCAAATGACCGTTGCTTTTTAAGACGCGTTGTAACTCTTGGTCATCAGAGGGTGCAAATATTCTTATCACCATATCAAAACTTTCATTAGGGTAGGGTAGGCGGTTACAGCTACCGACAACAAATTGAGTGCTAGCTTGTTTTTTAGCTGCTGCTGCTACTGCAAACTTGGCGATATCAATGCCCTGCAAAACGAGTTGCTCACTACGCTTACAATATTCTGCTATTTTTCGGTTGTAATAGCCTTCGCCGCAACCTAAATCTAATAAAGACAAGGGGGACTGCTGACTCTGAACGACATCAATCATCATTGCTACGGCTTTTGCCATCGGTTCATAAAAACCCGCTTCTAAAAATTGCCGTCTAGCCGTCATCATGGCTTTGTTATCGCCAGGTTCTTTGGAATGTTTAAATTGTACCGGTAATAAATTTAAATAGCCTTCTTTGGCTAGATCAAAACTATGCAGCTGTGGGCAGGCGTAACTTTTGCCAGTAACTTGTAAAGAAAGCGGATCATTGCATACTGGGCAACAATATAAAGGCGTTGGTTCGGTGAATGATGGCAAAGGAAGGTTACGCTAAAAATTGAAGTAAGCTTATTTTATAACGTGAACTAGCGTTTTAATACCTTTTAGCTGCTTAGATTTATTATAATTGCTTGTATTTACCATTGAATCTATAAGGCTACTGCTATAAACTGAGATTTGATTCTAGTAAATAACAACAATAACTCAATTCTGAGACTTTCCGAGGAGCCGCTATGACAACTATTATAAATAATGCACGTCGTCGTTTTATAGTGCAATCAGGCTTAGGTTTGCTGGCTTTATCAGGCATGCCTAGTTTTTTACACGCTATGGAAGGTATGACTGTGATGCCTAGAATACCTCCTCGTAAGGCTAATCCAAATTTTAAGGCCGACGTAGAGTTTGATTTGTATTGCAGGCCAAGTAAAGTCGCTATATTAGCGGGGGCTGAGACAGAAGTACTGCAATATAGCGCTGTGTTAAAAAAAGGCCCTAAACAAACCTTAAACAATATTCCTGGCTCTTACCTAGGACCGATCATTCGTTTACAAAAAGGTCAAAAAGTTCGCATAGTCTTACATAACGGCTTATCTGAATCTTCTGTCACGCATTGGCATGGTTTACATGTTCCTGCTGAAATGGATGGTCACCCTATGTATGCGATTGATCCTGGCGCTACCTTGGTTTATGAATTTGAAGTACTTAATCGTGCGGGTATGAATATTTATCATCCACATCCACATGAAGCCACTGCAAGTCAGGTTTATCATGGACTTGCCGGTGCTTTGTTTGTTCATGATGATGAAGAGGCTAAGTTGGAGTTACCTTCTGGTGAACATGAAATTCCTATTGTTATTCAAGATCGTTTATTTGATAAGCAAAATCAATTGATTTATGCTCGAAATAAGCATGATCGTATGGTTGGTTTTTATGGAGATCATATTCTGGTTAATGGTCGACCTGACGTTAAGCTTGATGTCGCTAGTCGTGCATATCGCTTGCGCATTTTAAATGGCTCTAATGCTCGTATCTATAAGTTAGCTTGGGATGATGGTACGCCTATTACGGTTTTAGGTGTGGATGGCGGTTTGCTAGAGCAACCAGAAGTTAAAGCTTATGTTATGTTGGCACCAGGAGAACGCTTAGATGTCTGGGCTGATTTTAGTGGTCGGAGTGTGGGTTCGCAATTAGTGATGCGTAGTCTAGCCTTTACTGGCGTATTGCCAAAAATGGCTCAACGCATGGGTAATATGATGCATGCTAATCAACTTCCCGTTGGTAGTGATTATGCTATTTTTACGGTACGTGTGACTCAAAGTGTGAGTGATAGTCCTAAGTTACCTGCACAGTTATCATCATTTCCTCGTTATCATATTAATAATGTGGCTAATCCAGAAAAGCCAGTACCCATTGCCATTTCTGAAAGTCCTATGGCGATGTTGCTTAATGGGCGAGCTTATGCCGATAATGATGTTCAAGATGTCGAACGTATTAAATTAAATACGCTACAGCTTATAGAAATTTTTCATGCTCATGGTGGTATGGGAATGGGAATGGGTATGGGGCATAAGGGGGGCGGTGGTATGGGGATGATGGGTGGCATGATGGCTATGGCACACCCGATACATTTGCATGGACAACAGTTCCAAATTATCAGTCGTAGTGTAAGTTCTGAAAAAGCTGACGACTATGAAACGGTTAGACACGGATTTATCGAAACGGGATTAAAAGATACGGTATTAGTGATGCCCGGCGAGACAGTTCGTATTATCAAGCCGTTCCAGGATTTTAAAGGGGTATTTATGTATCACTGCCATAATCTTGAACATGAGGATATGGGCATGATGCGTGATTTCTCAGTTGAGTAGTAAAGTCTGTTTTTTTCAAGCAAAAAAAATGCTCATCCCTCCCCAAGGATGAGCATTGAAAACCCTTATGCAGGGTTTTGAAATAATATGGTTATGTTCATACCCAAACCATATTATTTCTATCTTGTTGGCAACCACAAACCAACAAGACGGCTTAATAATGACACAATAGGTTTTTAAAAAATATACGTAGAAATACCTAGGTATGGATTTATTTTCCAAGATGCTATCTAATTAAGACCTTTTTTGACTTATCCGATCTTTGTTAAAGGTGATGATAAGTCCTTTTGTAGACTAACGATGACAGTTAATACCCCTAGCATTGAACTTCCTATTTGGCCCTATGTTTACGGGCAGCCTTCTGGTTCTGGAAAAATCCGTAGTTGTCCTGAAGATTTTATGGTTAATGAGCATTTGTCCTTTGAGCCATCTGGGGTGGGTGAGCATGTGTTTTTATTGGTTCAAAAAACCGGTGAAAATACTGATTACGTTGCAAGGCAGTTAGCGAAACATGCCAATGTAAGGCAACGTGATGTCAGTTATGCAGGATTAAAAGATCGGCATGCCGTTACTACTCAATGGTTTAGTGTGTGGTTGCCAGGCAAAGCTGATCCCGATTGGGCTGGTTTTGAAACAGAAACAATTAAAGTCATAGAGACTATCCGACATGCTCGAAAATTAAAACGCGGCGTTTTATCAGGCAATAGCTTTAAATTGATTATTCGCGAATGGCATGGTGATAAGGAAACGACTCTTTTACAATTAGAGGCGATGAAAAAAGAGGGTATTGCTAATTATTACGGTCCACAACGTTTTGGTCATGCGGGTCAAAATGTTAATAAGGCCTTGGCGTTATTTCAGGGGGTAGCTGCAGGTCGAGAACAGCGTAGTTTATATTTGTCGGCAGCACGCTCCTTTTTGTTTAACTCTATTTTAGCGTATCGTGTTAGCCATAATAATTGGAATAAAGCGTTGGTAGGAGATACCTTTCAATTTGATTTGTCACGCAGTAGTTTTAAGTCAGAACAACCTGATGCAGAGATTTTTCGTCGTTTAGCTAGTAAAGATATTCATCCAACCGCTACTTTATGGGGAAGGGGGGAGGCTGGTGTTTGTGAAGAAGCTTTAGTGATAGAGCAGCAGGTGCTAGAAGCTTATTCTGCCATAACTCAAGGTTTAATTAATTGTGCTGTTGATAGTGATCGACGTGCCTTGCGTGTTAATGTAAAGGATTTACAATGGCAGTTTATTGAAGAAACTAGTTTAGAGCTTAGCTTTACACTGCCACCAGGAAGCTACGCTACAGCGGTATTACGAGAAATAATAACGGATTAGACGCTGCAGGCGGAGGCTTTTAGCTCCGCTCTAAGCAGTTAATAAACAAGGTCTTATCCGTTTTCTCTAGGTCTGAGCTTAGGGAAAATAGATAAGACTAACGTGTGTGCCGACTTGGGTCGGTTTCCGTTATTGAGGTAGGGTAAGTTGAAATTTTTAGTGCTTTAATTAAACTCATTGTTCGTAAATTAAAGTACCACCGCCTATGGCTTCTTCCATTATCGCTGCGATACCGTAGTCTGGATGTTTGATAGTGTGAATTAACATATTGATGTTATGCCTTTTTGTATGAATAATCTTGGATTCATCAAGAATGCAAATTAGCTGTTGTAAATCGATAGATTGTGTTTTCATTTAGATTCGATATGTTAATGGTATAAGAAAATTTACGTCGTTGTATTCATCAATAAAAATAATGAGTACTAACTTGGATGAAATCTCTGATTTAAAGCTTAAAAAGATTTCTGTTCCAAGTGCGAAAAATTTTAATAGTTAAGAACACCATTAACAATACGTAGTAATACCTATAATTAGCAAATAATTTTAAATAGTCGATATTTCTTGATGTAAAGGAATTGCTTGTCAGCGAATGCTATTGATCTAGATTATCGTGATCACTGTATTTGTTTGTAAGACGTAATAGAACAAAGACTGCGCCAGTACCTCCATCTTTTGGAGAAGCAGAGCAAAAAGCTAGTACATCTTGATGTTGTCGCAGCCAAAGATTCAAATTGTTTTTTAAAACAGGTTGCTGATTAGTTGAACGATAGCCTTTGCCATGAACTATATGTACGCAGCGACAACCGTTATAAGTACAGTCATGTAAGAATTGAAGAAGTTGTTGTTTAGCAGCGTTACTGGTAAGGCCATGCAGATCAATTTCTGCATCTAAGCCAAAGTAGCCTTTGCGTAATTTTTTTAAGATAGTGGTTTGTAAGCCAGTTGCGGTATAGCTTAAGCTATCTTCCAGCCCAACGTTATCAAGATCATGCATTGTAGATAGCGTTAATGGGCAGGCTAAATCAATGGTGATTTCTTTAGGATAAGGTTTTGGTTTATGGTCAGTTTTTACTATGATTTTATCGCTATTGATTGGACGAACTTTACCAATAGTTTGACGAAATAAATCAGAATCTTCTGAAGTTAGTGTTTTTTTTACCACAAATGCTGATTTTATAAGGTATTGTTGCTAATATGTTCAATTTTATAGCTAATTTGGCTCCAGAGCGAATGATATGCGTATATTGTTAAGTAATGACGATGGCTACTTGGCTGAAGGACTAGTTGCATTAGCTGAGGCTTTACGTGCCCATGCTGATATTACGGTGGTTGCCCCTGATAGAAATCGTAGTGCAGCGAGTAATTCCTTAACATTGGAAATGCCTTTACGTGCCCATACTATGGATAATGGCTTTATTAAAGTTGATGGTACACCTACGGATTGTGTTCATTTAGCAATCACTGGTTTACTAGAGCATGAGCCTGATATGATTTTTGCCGGTATTAATCATGGCGCAAATCTCGGTGATGACGTGCTTTATTCAGGTACTGTTGCCGCAGCTACTGAAGGACGATTTTTAGGTTTACCTGCCATTGCTATTTCTTTAGCAGGTGCTAATCCTAGTCATTTTGAAACTGCTGCACATGTTGCGGTTACTTTATTAAAACAATTAATGAATAATCCATTGCCTAAAGACACCATCCTTAATGTCAATGTGCCGGATTTGGCTATTAACGATTTAAAAGGCTATCAATCCACACGTCTTGGCCAGCGACATAGGTCAGAGGCCGTCATTAAAAGTGAAGATCCACGCGGTCGCTCAATATATTGGGTCGGGCCTCCAGGTGCTGAGCAAGATGCCGGTTTGGGTACGGATTTTTATGCTATTAATGAAGGTTATGTGTCGGTGACCCCCTTACAAATCGATTTAACTAGCTATGACAAAATTGAAGCTTTAGCAGCATGGTTGCCCACAAAGGATGCTTTATGAGTATTAGTCATCAGGGCATAGGTATGACATCGCTAAGAACTCGTGAGCGGATGATTAAGCGTTTGGCGGAACAGGGCATTACTAATAAAAGAATATTAGAAATTATGCGAGATACGCCTAGGCATATTTTCATGGATGAAGCTTTATCGAGTAGAGCTTATGAAGATACCTCTTTGCCTATTGGTTATAATCAAACAATTTCTCAGCCTTATATTGTAGCTAAGATGACAGAGGTATTACTGGGCTCAGTAGGGAATTTAAAAAAGGTACTCGAAATAGGAACTGGTTGTGGATATCAAACAGCCATTCTTGCTCAGTTAGTTGACCATGTTTATTCAGTTGAAAGGCTTTTACCTTTACAAAGAAAAGCAAAGCTCCATCTTGGGGAGTTAAGATTCAGAAACATTAGTTATTTGCATGGTGATGGAAATCTGGGTTGGTCAGATTAT
>CAMDOP010000044.1 GCA_945903675.1 Crenothrix polyspora | reverse complement strand
TCGCATAGCATCTGCCAAGGCACGATATTAGAGTGATGCTCCATCGCGGTAATAATGATTTCATCACCGCTGTGGATGTTGGCTTTACCATAAGTTTGTGCCACCAGATTAATGGCTTCGGTAGCGCCTTTAACAAAAATGATCTCTTTATCGCTGCGGGCATTGATAAAGTCTTTTACTTTGCTGCGAGCACTCTCAAAAAGATCGGTAGAACGTACACTTAGCGTATGAACGCCACGATGCACATTGGCATAATCATGGCTGTATAAATGCACGATGCTATCGATGACCGCTTGTGGTTTGTGACAAGTGGCGGCATTATCTAAATACACTAGAGGCTTATTACGTATTTTTTCAGCAAGAATAGGGAAGTCTTGTCGAATTTTGTCTACATCAAATCCTGTCATAACCATTCCTTATTGATGCCTGCTTGAGGAAAGCGAATTAAAACTTGTTCTAGCGCTTGATCATGCAAACTTTTGATCTTGATCTTGTCGACCATTTCATTGGCGAATGCGAAGGTCAGCATATTACGCGCAGTTTCTTCATCGACACAGCGTGATTGCAGATAAAAAATAGATTTCTCATCCAATTGCCCGACCGTAACGCCATGGGCACATTTGACATCATCGGCATAAATTTCTAACTGTGGCTTGGTATCGGCTTCGGCATCGTTCGATAACAGTAAATTGCGGTTATTCATTTGCGAATCGGTTTTTTGCGCATCTTCAGCGACGATAACGCGCCCCTGAAATACGCCTCTGGCTCTGTCATCCAATACACCTTTGTAAAGTTCACGGCTGATGCCGTGTGGCTTTAGGTGATTGATGCGGGTATGGTTGTCGATATGCTGGCGATTGACGCCTAAATATAAGCCATTTAATTCACACTCGGAAGCTAAGTCCAGATCCGTGTGTATATCGCAGCGCGCTAGCAAAGCGCCAAAGGCGAAATTATGATGAGTAAAACGTGCATCTTTGGCTTGTTTTACGTAAATGCCACAGAAATGATAAGCTTTATCAGATTCACATTGCATTTTATACAAGGTGACATCCGCATTAAGACCCACAAAAACCTCAGTGACTGCAGCAGACAAATAGGCGATATCTAAACCGACAAACGTTTCTATGACTTTGATGTCTGCCATGTCTTCGGCGACTATTACTGTGCGCGTACTGGCGAGTAAATCGCCTTGAGTGCTCACGTGCAAAACTTGCACAGGTTTTTCTAAAATCACTTTGGCGGGAACATGAACAAATAAGCCATCAGTAAACCAGGCGGTATTAAAAGCGACTAAGCTATGCTCATCATTATTAACGGCTTGGTTAATATAACGTTCTACTATTTCCGGTTGTTGTGCCAAGGCATCTGCGATACTCATGACAGTCACGGTTGCCGGTAAACCTTCTAAAACTGAAAGTTCAGCACAGTAGTGGCCATCAATCAGTACGACTGACCACGCATCAGGTAATTGATACGATGCCAATAGATCTGTAGGAACAATGTCTTGTGCTTGCCCTATCAGTGATGGTGAAAATAGTTTCTTCTCAATAGCCGAAACATTGGTATAACGCCATTCTTCTTCACGTAGCGATGGAAAGCCTTGTGCTGAGAATTTAGTTAAGGCCTGTTGTCTTAATGCTGTTAGCCAAGCTAAGTTTTGCCCCGGCAATGTTGGCGCTATGGTTGAATATTCTGCCGTATAACGGCTTGCTATGGCCGTCGTCATTAAACTGCTGCCTTGCTATCTTCAACCCAGCTGTAGCCTTTTTCTTCTAATTCTAGAGCCAGTTCCGCACCACCGGATTTAACAATTTGTCCATGCGCTAAGACATGTACAAAATCAGGTTTAATATAATCCAATAAGCGTTGGTAGTGAGTGACCATGACAAATGAACGGTCAGCTGCGCGCAAGGAATTAACACCTTCGGCGACTACTTTTAAGGCGTCGATATCTAAGCCAGAATCGGTTTCATCTAAGATACATAATTTGGGTTCTAGTATGGCCATTTGCAGGATTTCATTACGTTTCTTTTCGCCACCAGAAAAACCTTCATTGACGGCACGATACAAAAACTTTTCATCCATTTCCAGTAAACGTACTTTATCTTTAACCAAGGTTAAAAAATCCATGGCATCGACTTCAGACTGACCGTGATGTTTGCGTATTGAGTTAAGTGCGGCTTTTAATAAATAAATATTACTGACGCCAGGAATTTCTACTGGGTATTGAAACGCAAGAAATACACCTTCACGAGCCCTGATTTCTGGTGCCATCTCCAGTAAATCTTTACCCTGATAACTTACTGATCCACCGGTTACGGTATAGCCTGCTTTACCAGACAAAATATGCGACAAGGTACTTTTGCCAGAGCCATTAGGCCCCATAATGGCGTGAATTTCGCCTGGCTTAATCTCAAGGTTAATGCCTTTAAGAATCTGTTTGTCGTTGACGTTAACCGTTAAATTTTTAATACTGAGCATGAATGTTCCAATGGTTTTTGAGTGGCCGTAGCCGTGTCAATGTTAATATCTAAGCCTCACACTTAAACGTGAGGGTCTAGCAAGTGATCATAATTTAAAAATAGCATCAACGGTGGGTGCGCGTTGCTTATCCACCTTACATAACTTCGTTACGCTGTGGCTTAAGCATACAACAATCGCCCTTTGGGCTCAGGAATGAATCGGCCGAGTTCTACGGCTGTTTCTATCCATTCAGTAACAACCTGTTCCGCATTTTTAACCGCTTCCTGATAACTGCTACCATCCGCCATGCAGCCCGCTAATTCTGGTACTTCTGCGATAAAGAGTTGATCTTCTTCACTCCAATAAATAATCATTTCATATTTAGTCATCATCTAACCCCAAACGATAGCGAACAATAATGTGACGGATTTGCTTAACTTGATACGCTTTTGCCATTGAGCTAATCGGTTGTATATTCAAAATTTCGACCATGCCTTCTTTACTGAAAATATGATGGTCTCCTCGAATGCGTTCTTGAAAATCCAATCGTAACAATAGTTGCCTTAATTCGGAAAATAAAATATTGGCATCAGAGCGTCCATGAATGATTTTCTGCAAGATTTTGTCGTACTTGCCCACTAACCAACAGATCCTTCTAAGCTTAAGCCTAACAACGCTTGAGCTTCAACTGCAAACTCCATCGGCAATTCCTTAAACACTTCTTTACAAAAACCATTAACGATCATCGATACGGCGTCTTCGGCCGACAAGCCGCGTTGCTGACAAAAGAATAGCTGGTCTTCGCTGATCTTAGACGTGGTTGCTTCGTGCTCGACCTGAGCAGACGGTTGTTTGACTTCTATATAAGGAAACGTATGTGCGCCGCATTGATCGCCGACTAGCAAGGAATCGCATTGAGTATAATTACGTGCATTTTCAGCACTTTTCAAAACCTTGACCAAACCTCTATAAGTGTTTTGCGCCTTGCCTGCTGAAATACCTTTGGAAACAATCGTGCTGCGAGTATTTTTGCCAATGTGAATCATCTTGGTGCCGGTGTCGGCTTGCTGATAATTATTGGTCAGAGCGACTGAGTAGAACTCGCCGATAGAATTGTCGCCCGTTAAAATGCAGCTAGGATATTTCCAAGTAATCGCCGAACCGGTTTCTACTTGAGTCCACGATACTTTAGAATTATCACCACGGCATTCCGCGCGTTTAGTGACAAAGTTGTATATGCCTCCTAAGCCATTCTTATCGCCGGGATACCAGTTTTGTACGGTGGAATATTTAATGGTGGCATCTTTCATGACGACCAATTCAACCACTGCGGCATGTAACTGATTTTCATCACGCATGGGTGCCGTGCAGCCTTCAAGATAAGAGACATGACTACCTTCATCGGCAATAATTAACGTGCGTTCAAATTGTCCGGTATTAGCAGCGTTGATTCTGAAATAGGTAGATAACTCCATCGGGCAGCGCACGCCTTTGGGGATATAAACAAATGAGCCATCAGTAAAAACGGCAGCGTTGAGAGCTGCAAAATAATTATCGGTATGAGGTACGACTGAGCCTAAATATTGTTTGATTAATTCAGGATGTTCTCGCAAGGCTTCAGAAATAGGGCAGAAAATAACGCCCGCATCTTTAAGTTTGCCTTTAAAAGTCGTCGCTACTGAGACGCTGTCAAAAACTGCATCAATAGCGATGCCGGCTAAGCGCTCTTGTTCATCTAAAGGGATGCCTAGCTTTTTATAGGCTTCTAATACTTGTGGATCGATTTCATCTAAGCTCTTAGGGCCGTCTTCTTTACGTTTAGGCGCAGAATAATAGCTGATGGCCTGATAATCTATGGGATCAAACTTGACGAATGCCCACTCAGGCGACTTCATGGTTTGCCAATGTCGAAACGCTTTTAAGCGATATTCCAACATAAACTCAGGTTCATTTTTGACTTTAGATAGTCTATGAATAACGTCTTCATCTAGCCCAATAGCAAACGTATCGGTTTCTAACTCAGTTACAAAACCTTGTTTGTATTCCTGATTGATCAGGTTATTTATTTCTTGTGTACTTGCTGACATAAAAACTCTCTATCTAACGATATAAACTGGCGACGGGTATCAGGATTTCTTGCTTCCAAGTTAGATCTTGAGAGCGAGCGGGGCGAACCATGTCCGCCAACGTCACTGATTCCAGGGCATTATGAATGGTCTGATTAATTAAATTCCAGTTGCCTCTAATTCCACAGCCGGAAGCTTGTTCACAGCCTTGTTGGGATATGCTACATTCGGTGAGTGCAATAGGACCTTCTAAGGCGCTGATTACCGCAGCGATACTTATTTCGGCAGGTGCTCTGGCGAGTTCATAGCCACCTTTAGCGCCCCGAGTTGAAATGAGTATCTTGGCGTTGACCAGTAATTTCAGGATTTTACTCACGGTAGGTAAGGCAATGCCGGTAATAGAGGCTATTTCCATCGCCGCATGCATCTGATCATTATCTCTGGCCATAAAGCTTAAGATAACTGTTGCATAGTCCGTTAATTTACTTAACCGTAACATACCTTCTCCCAAATAATTGAGGACTATTCTAGTACTATTTAATTCCATAGTAAAGTTCTTGGTTATTCTAAAGTGAAGGCTATCAACTTAAGACGCGGCTTTGTGATTAGTTATAGGATGTGCCGTCGCAGGAGTCGCATCAATCGAGTTACATAAATCGAGTTACATAAATGATGCGCTTCGTTCCTCAGCACATCCTATAATCCTGCTGGGCGATGCTTTTCGTGCCCGACAATGAGGATTAGTTAATACCGATTGTCGGTATTGCAATTTACGGCAATAAAGTCAGAATAAATTCATGTATAGCGCTATGAAATATGGGATACACTTTCAAGCCAACTAGCATAGCATTTGTGATGGAGATTTAGATGCGGTTATACATTTTTCAAGTCACACAACTGAGTTATATGCATGATGCTTGACTATACTATGCTTAGGTATCCCGATAATGATCTTGTTGCTGTAGAAAGGTTCTTGGTTCGATTTGAATTCATAGAAGATTATTTACATTTACAGTATGAATTGACGGGTGAGTTAAGCGCATTAAATATACCTACTCTGCAAGCACCTTGTGCTGTAGATGGTCTGTGGCAACATACTTGTTTTGAGGCGTTTATTGCCGTTAATGACGAGGAAGGTTATTATGAATTCAATTTTTCGCCTTCGAGTGCCTGGGCGGCTTATGCTTTTAGCGCTTACAGAAATCGAAGTGATTGGACGATTAAGAAAACTCCTCTTATTAGATGTTCGCAGTCCAATGAGTCTTTAGTAATGGACGTATTGATTGCCACTGTTGATTTGCCTTTGAAGCGAGCTGAGCAATCTTTTCAGCTAGGCATAACAGCTGTCATTGAAACGAATGAAGGAGAGCTTTCTTACTGGGCTTTGCAGCATTCTGAGGGCGCGCCTGATTTTCATCAGCGCAACGATTTTATTTTGTCATTTAATCCGAATAATCCACAAGAACTATGAAATTTGGTATAGATCGCTTACTTGAAGAGCCCGCTTTGCGAATGCCTTTGCAGGGACGACGTATCGCTTTGCTCGCTCATCCCGCCTCTGTGACACAGGATTTGACGCATAGCTTAGATGCTTTGGCACGTTTGCCAGATATTAAGCTCACAGCGGCTTTTGGTCCCCAGCATGGATTGCGCGGTGATAAGCAAGATAATATGATTGAATCCCCTGATTATATCGATCCAGTTTTAGGTATTCCTGTGTTTAGTCTCTACGGCGAGGTTCGTAGACCGACCGATAGCATGATGGATACTTTCGATGTGTTACTGGTGGATTTACAAGATCTGGGGTGTCGTATCTATACCTTTATCACCACCTTGCGTTATGTGTTAGAGGCTGCCGCTAAGCATCAAAAAGCCGTATGGATATTGGATAGACCGAATCCCGCAGGGCGTCCAGTAGAAGGTTTGACCTTAAGGCCGGGTTGGGAAAGTTTTGTAGGGGCAGGGGCGCTGCCTATGCGCCATGGTTTGACTATGGGTGAATTAGCACGATGGTTTATCGATAAGCTAGCATTGGCTGTGGATTGTCGAGTCATTGAAATGCAAGGCTGGCATCCTGATTTAGCGCCCGGTTATGGTTGGCCGCAAGCCGAACGTGCTTGGATTAATCCTAGTCCTAATGCGCCAAACTTATCGATGACTCGATGTTACGCAGGTACGGTGCTTTTAGAAGGTACAACACTATCAGAAGGAAGAGGCACCACGCGTCCTCTAGAACTATTTGGCGCGCCAGATATTAACGCATCCGTACTTATAAAAAACATGGTCGGCCTAGCACCACAATGGCTGATGGGTTGCAGTCTTCGGGAATGTTGGTTTGAACCTGCTTTTCACAAGCATGCTGGCAAACTATGTGCGGGTGTGCAGATTCATGTGGATGAATTTATTTACGATCATGCTGCTTTTAAACCTTGGCGTTTGCAGGCTCTGGCTTTTAAAGCTTTACGTTTACAGCAGCCTGATTACCCTTTATGGCGTGATTTTCCTTATGAATACGAGTTGGATAAATTAGCTATAGATGTTATTAATGGCTCTACGCTGTTACGTGAGTGGGTGGATGATGCCAATGCAGTCCCCGAGGACTTAGAGCTTCTAGCGAGCGCCGATGAGACGGCTTGGGAAGTTGAACGTTCAGATTTTTTGTTGTATTGAACTAAGGGTAACGGGGTTTGTAACCGCCCCGTTACTCACGTTTTGAAAGTTATATAAATAATTAAACATTTCGATCGGGGTTCAGCCGTTGTGTGTCGGGCGACGATAAGACTGTCACCCGACCTACGGGGCTTAAGTCGAAAGGCCTAAAACATCCTGCATATCATAAAGCCCGTTTGGCTGGTCTTTTAACCATATCACCGCTCTGACTGCACCATTAGCAAAAGTCATGCGGCTGGTGGCTTTGTGAGTGATTTCTAAGCGTTCGCCATCGTCAGCAAACATAACCGTATGATCACCGACAATATCGCCTGCACGTATAGTTGAAAAACCAATGGTTTTTCTATTCCGTTCGCCGGTAATACCTTCGCGGCCGTATATGGCACAGTCTTTTAAATTCTGACCTAAAGCATCCGCTATAACTTCACCCATGCGTAAGGCAGTGCCAGAAGGCGCATCCACTTTATGACGATGATGAGCTTCAATGATTTCTATGTCAGTATAGTCACCCATCACTTTTGCTGCTAATGCCAGCAGATTGAGTGCTAAATTCACGCCCACACTCATATTGGGTGCCAATACGATGGCTATGTCTTTAGCCGCCTCAGCAATCACTAATTTTTGTGCGTCACTGTAACCTGTGGTGCCTATGACTATTTGTTTACCCGCTTTTCGGCATTGCTCGATGAAGACCATCGAGGCGTCAGGGCGAGTAAAATCTATCAATACATCAAAGTCATTAATAACAGCGCTTAAGTCATCAACTACTTTGATGCCTAGCGTACCAAGGCCTGATAATTCGCCGACATCTTTACCTATTGAAAGACTATTAGGTCTAGAAATAGCGGCAGCTAAAGTAGTTTCATTAGCGTGCTCTGCTGCTTTGCATAGCACGGTTCCCATGCGACCTGATACGCCAACTATAGCAATACGTATCATGATTTAGCCTGTTAGTTTATCAAAAAAGTTTTTGACGCCATCAATCCAAGTGTGTTCTTGAGGACTGTGCTGCTTACCACCACTCGATAATGATTCGCGTAGTTTTTCTATGAGCGCTTTTTGATCTTTAGTTAATTGTACTGGGGTTTCAACACGCACTTTGCATAACAAATCGCCAATCGCACCACCTCTAACTTGTTTAACACCTTTGCCACGTAAACGGAATGATTTTCCAGTTTGTGTTTCTGGTGGAATAGTGAGCTTAACTTCACCATCTAAAGTAGGTACTTGTATGGCATCCCCTAAGCAGGCTGTAGCGAAGCTAATGGGTAGTTCGCAGTATAAGTTTGCACCATCACGGGTAAAGATGGCGTGATCTTTGACTTGAATCTCAATGTATAAATCACCCGATGGGCCGCCGCGCTCTCCTGCTTCACCTTCACCAGCTAAACGTATACGATCGCCGGTATCAACTCCTGCTGGAATTTTTGCAGACAGGGTTTTGTTTTCTTGAACGCGTCCTTGTCCATGACACGCATTACAAGGATCTTTAATCTGCTTGCCAGTTCCTCGGCAAGTAGGACAGGCCTGTTGTACAGAAAAGAAGCCTTGTTGCATTCTGACTTGGCCATGGCCATGACAGGTAGTGCAAATAACAGGGCTGGAGCCTTTTTTTGCTCCAGAACCTTTACATTCTCCACAACCCACTAATACAGGTATACGTATTTTTGTTTCTGTTCCGGCAACCGCTTCTTCTAAAGATAATTCTAGGTTGTAACGTAAATCAGAGCCGCGTTGAACGTTGCTACGCTGCCTGCCGTTGCCACCACCACCAAATATATCACCGAAGACATCACCAAAAATATCACTAAATCCTTCGCCTCCAGGTCTTCCGCCCATTGATTGATCAATGCCGGCATGACCGAATTGATCATAGGCTGAGCGTTTTTTAGGGTCTGATAAGACTTCGTAAGCTTCTTTAATTTGTTTAAATTTAACTTCAGCCGCTTGGGGATTGTCAGCATTTCTATCGGGATGAAATTTCATCGCCAAACTACGATAGCTTTTCTTGATCTCTGCATCACTAGCGTTTCTATCGATGTTGAGCAGTTTATAAAAATCTTCTTTGGTTGCCATTTTTCAATCCGCTCCTGAGAATTATTCAGGAGATAAAGCATTGCTGCGATGTTATAAAAATACCGCACCATAGAAAGCCAGTGCGGGATGTTGTTGTATTTAGGAGTATTGGTATTCCCTCCTAGAGTCTTTCCGTAAAAAGACTAAAGCCGCACAGCAAATAGGGGTCACATTAACCCGTATTTGCTGTGCAGCTTTAATTCCTGCATTCTTGAGGTTCTCAAGAATGCAGGGCTATATTAAGCTAACTTATTTTTTATCGTCGTCTTTTATTTCTTCAAATTCAGCATCAACAGCGCTGTCATCTTCTGGGCGATGTGAAGATGAAGCACCTGCTTGGTGTTCCTCGCCGCCTTCAGATCCTGCTTTTTGTGCATAGACACGTTCAGCTAATTTTCCTGATAATTCAGTTAAGTCATTGGTTTTAGTTTCTATGACGTCTTTGTCATCAGATTTAATTGCTTCTTTAAGTGCTTCTATCGCGCTTTCAATGCTAGTTTTTTCTTCAGCGCCGACTTGGTCAGCTAATTCTTTTAAAGATTTTTCAGTGGCATGAATCATACCGTCCGCATGATTGCGAGCATGGACTAATTCAGTCAATTTACGATCTTCATCAGCATGAGCTTCAGCATCTTTAATCATACGATCGACTTCATCATCAGATAAACCACTTGAGGCTTTAATAACGATAGATTGTTTTTTACCTGTTGCCTTATCTTTAGCTGATACGTTCAAAATACCGTTGGCATCAATATCAAAAGACACTTCAATTTGTGGCACACCGCGAGATGCAGGTGGAATGTCCGCTAAATCAAAACGTCCTAATGATTTATTAGCAGCGGCTTTTTCACGTTCACCTTGCAACACATGAATAGTCACGGCTGTTTGATTATCATCAGCAGTAGAAAATACTTGAGAAGCATTAGTTGGAATGGTCGTATTTTTCTCGATTAACTTAGTTAAAATGCCGCCCATTGTTTCGATACCTAACGATAATGGAATGACGTCTAATAACAAGACATCTTTAACATCGCCTGATAAAACACCCGCTTGAATCGCAGCACCTAAGGCAACCGCTTCGTCTGGGTTAACGTCTTTACGAGGCTCTTGACCAAAAATGCTCTTAACCATTTCTTGTACTTTAGGCATACGGGTTTGACCGCCTACCAAAATAACATCATTAATTTCAGACGCTTTAAGACCGGCATCTTTAAGGGCCATTTCACATGGACCTTTAGTACGGTTAATCAGCTCTTCAACCAAAGATTCTAGTTTTGCGCGAGTCAACTTAACATTTAAATGCTTAGGGCCAGAGGCATCAGCAGTAATGTAAGGTAAATTAACGTCAGTTTGTTGGCTAGATGATAGTTCAATCTTAGCTTTTTCTGCCGCTTCTTTTAAACGTTGTAATGCTAAAGGATCATTATGAACATCTACGCCACTATCTTTTTTAAACTCGGCAGCAAGAAACTCAATCACTCTTGAGTCAAAATCTTCACCACCTAAGAACGTATCACCATTAGTTGATAATACTTCAAATTGATGTTCGCCATCGATTTCAGCAATTTCAATTATAGAAATATCAAAAGTACCACCACCTAAATCATAAACAGCAATTTTAGTGTCGCCTTTAGGTTTGTCCATACCGAACGCCAAGGCAGAAGCCGTAGGTTCGTTAATAATACGTCTTACTTCTAAGCCAGCAATTCGACCGGCATCTTTAGTGGCTTGACGTTGTGAATCATTAAAGTAAGCAGGAACAGTAATAACCGCTTCAGTAACTTCTTCACCTAAATAAGCTTCTGCATCTTTTTTCAGCTTCATTAGAATACGCGCTGAAATTTCTGGTGAAGCCATTTTTTTACCATGAACTTCTACCCAAGCATCACCGTTTTCTGCTTCAACGATCGCATAAGGCACCATTTTAATGTCTTTTTGTACGACATCATCTTTAAAGCGACGACCAATTAAACGCTTAATAGCGAATAGGGTGTTTTTTGGGTTGGTGACAGCTTGACGTTTTGCTGATTGACCTACTAAAACTTCATCATCACTGCTAAAGGCGATAATAGAAGGTGTGGTTCTTGCACCTTCACTGTTTTCAATTACTTTAGCTACGCCGTTTTCTAATACAGCAACACATGAGTTTGTTGTTCCTAAATCTATACCAATTATTTTAGCCATTGAATGCTCCAGACTTGAATTGTTTAAGTTATTAAAGTTGTTTTTGAATGTGGGGGCTGTTTTATATTATTCAAGCCTGTCCATCTATTTCAGGTGATTTTTCTGCAGGTTTTGAAACGACCACCATGGCTGGGCGTAATAAGCGACCATTTAATAAATAACCTTTTTGGAATACATTGATGACGGTATTAGGTACTGCATTTTCCAGTTCTTGCATCATCATCGCTTGATGTTGCTCAGCGTTAAAAATTTCGCCTAAGGGATCAATCGCTTCGATTTTAAATTTAGTAAATAGCGCTTCAAATTGTTTGATAGTCAGTTCACTACCTTCACGAAATTTTTGTACGTCTTCGCTATCTCCGGTCGCCGCTTGCAAACCTAAGACTAAGCTATCAAATACGGGCAATATTTCTTTGGCAAAATTAGTTAAAGCAAACTTATGGGCATCTTCTAAGTCTTTTTGAGTTCGTCTTTTCAGATTTTCCATTTCTGCTTGGGTGCGTAAGGCTTTGTCCCAATTCTCATGGGCTTGTTCCTTAGCTTTGCTGAGTTCTACTTTAAGTTCGTCAAGCGAATATTCATGCTCAGCCACTTCAGTGTGCGGATGTTCATCATTAACTACAGTGTTTTCAAACTCAGCGTCAACCTGCGATTCAGGTGTTTCCTGATCAATGCTCATTTTAATAATTCCTTAAATAGTGTGTAAAGGTATAAATAAACCAAAATAACAGCTACCTATGATGGGGTCGTTGTTTTAGGATTCAAGGCTGCGCCTAATAATTTTGCCGTCACGTCGACAAAGGGAATGATCTTTTCGTAGGCCATTCTAGTGGGGCCAATCACACCCAGCACACCGACCACCTCGTTGTTAACAGAATAGGAGGAGGTCACTAGGCTGCATTGTTCAAAGACTTGATAGCCAGATTCTTCGCCAATAAAAATTTGTACGCCATCGGCTTTCATTGATTGGTCTAATAAATGAATGATGTCTTGCTTCTGACTAAAAGCATCAAAGATTTGCTTTAAATGATTTCTACCTGAAAGCTCTGAAAAGCCCATCAAGTTAGTTTCACCGGATAGCACATAATCATCTTTGTTATCATCGGTTTCAAAGGCAAGTTGCGCCATTTTTATGGCGTCCAGCATGGCTTGATTCATGCGTTCTTGATCTAGTTGCAGTTCTTTCAAGACAGCACTACGAACTGCATCTAAACTTTGTCCGCAATAAATAGCATTAAGATAGGCGCCCGCTTGTTGTAATTCGGAGGCGCTAAAGTTTTTTTCCGAATAAATAACTTTGTTATGAACTTCCTGTTCGTTCGTTACAAAAATAACCAGTACGCGTTGATGTGATAAGGGTAAAAATTCAATATGGCGTAAACAGGTTAATTCTCTTCTGGGTAGGGTAACAATTCCCGCCATCTGGGTTATTTCAGATAGTAACTTTGAGGCAATGCCAATCATTTGATTATCATCATCCTTGGCGGATAAGTTTTGATGTAATCGGGATAGCTCTTGATTATCTAAAGGCTTAACTGTTAGTAAGCTGTCAACAAACAAACGATAGCCGCTGGAAGTCGGAATGCGTCCGGCAGAAGTATGAGGTGAATGCACTAAACCCAAGTCTTCAAGATCAGCCATCACATTACGAATAGTGGCCGGGCTTAAATTTAAAGCGGAGTCTTTTGATAGCGATCTAGAGCCAACAGGTTGGCCATCACTAATATAGCGTTCGACCAGTGTTTTTAATAACTGCAACGACCGATCATTTAAATCCAAAGTATTATTAGCCACGCATGCCTCTAAAAACAAAATTAGCACTCCATCAACCAGAGTGCTAGCGATGCAAAATATCAGACTCAGTAGCATTTTGTCAATATTCGTAATGTTTTTTGCTTTATTTTTGCTCAGGTGATCTTAATTAAAACAGAGAGGTAAGATACTTCAGTAATATTAGGATGTGTCTATGAAGGTCTTGCATCAATGATACTAGTCTATGCCAACATTACGCTACACAGTTTACCTTGTTAAAAACAGCAAGCACGCCAATTGGTGGCAATGATCTTTGGATTGCCTGCCATGCACTCTCCCTGCCGGGATGACGATGTGTTTAGATACCTATGCCCTTTAAAAAAGGGGGGGAAGCAAAAATAACAATACTTTCACAGTCTCTATCGCAAAACGCTATATTGGTTACGCATAATGTGCGTGATTTTGAACGTATTGTGGGCTTAAGAATAGAGGATTGGGCGGTTTAGATAGCGCATTATTTATAACCCACCGTACTAATTTGGAGTAATAGATATTTATGTGGGCTGGGATGAGCTACGAATCTCGGCTTAGGGACTTCGAATGCTGGGGTTACGCTACGCTCCATTCCAGCCTACAGCTTTTGTCTTGGCTGGATTTGTCGCGACAGGCCTGCAATGGAGCGTATTTTATAAGGGCGTATGCAATTCGCCCCTACAGGCTTATTCTCTCAAATGACCATTTCCATAAACCACCCACTTGTAGGTGGTGAGTTCATCTGGGCCTACAGGGCCTCGGGCATGAAGTTTATCGGTACTGATGCCGATCACCGAACCCAAGCCATAATCACCACCGCCAGATAATCTGGTTGAGGCGTTAATTAATACCGAGGCTGAATCAACTTGCTGCTCGAATTGTCTGGCCATGGCCAAGCTTTGGGTAACGATACCATCGGTATGTCCTGAGCCATAGTGATTGATGTGGGCTATCGCCTCGTTAATACCGTCGACGATTTTTATGGACAGTATCGGTGCTAAATATTCACTATGCCAATCGTCCTCTGTGGCTGTATAAATATCAGGTAATAGCGTTTGTGTTTGTGCACAGCCGCGTAATTCGATATGGTTTGAAGCTAAGGCTGTTTTAAGTAAAGGTAATAGTTGCTTCGCACAGTTTTTATCAATCAATAGTGTTTCTAGGGCATTACAAACCTGAACGCTTTGGCATTTCGAGTTAATGACGAGTTCGATGGCTTGTACTGGGTCGGCATCTTCTGCCAGATAAAGATGGCAGATGCCATCATAATGTTTAATGACCGGAATGCGCGTACCTTCGGCAATACGCTTAATCAAATCTTTGCCGCCACGCGGAATCAAGACATCAATATACTCATCCATAGCGAGTAGCTCATTAACCGCTTCATGGCCGGGTGTGCGAATGATTTGTATGGCGTGCTCTGGAAGTCCTGCCTGTACAGCCCCTTCAATCATCGCATCAGCTATCAGTATATTGGTTTGCAGAGCTTCTGATCCACCTCGCAAAATAACAGCGTTACCACTTTTTATACAGACGCCTGCGGCATCGGTGGTGACGTTAGGTCTAGATTCATAAATGATGCCGATAACACCTAGCGGTACTGATTTTTTGTAAACTTGCAGACCATTGGGGTTTGTGTGGCCTGACAGCACTCGATTCAGTGGGTCTGGATATTGCGCCACTTTTCTAAGTCTGGAGATCATGTATTTGAATACTTTATCGTCTATCGTTAAACGTTTGATGAGTGCGTCAGATTGACCATTCTGCCTAGCTTTTAGTACTTCTTGAGCATTAGTTTCAAGAACCTGTTGTTTAACGGACTCCAACGACTCAGCCATTTTAGAAAGAGCTAGGTTGCGCTGGCTTTCAGATGTTGATGATAGTGAGTTCGCTGCGCTTTTGCTTTGTTTAGCAAGGACTAGAATTTGACTGGACTTCATAGGTTTAATGGTTGGTTTTTTAAAGAAGGTAAATTTGGAGTGCTGAGCTTCAGTTATTACTTTGTAAAAACAGCTGAAGCTGTTTTACTCCAAGCGAAGTTGGTTTAACTTAACGATCGTAAGAGCTATAGGTAGATATCCTCTATGGCTATCGATTACGGCACAAATCTGTTGGGAACAGATTTGCATTTACC
>CAMDOP010000043.1 GCA_945903675.1 Crenothrix polyspora | reverse complement strand
AAACGTATCGATCGCTTAACAACAGAGGCGCTACTTTTGATCGGCAAACACCCTAAGCTCGAACGGTCACTGACGTTATTGATCAGCATCAAAGGTATTGCCGAAACCAGTGCTATTTCGCTTATGGGCGAGTTGTTATTATTGCCACCTGATCTTACTCATCGAGAATGGGTTAAGTTTGCAGGGCTAGACCCCAAAGCGTTTGACTCTGGCAAAAGCGTTCATAAGAAGTCGCGCATATCTAAAGCGGGCAACCGAAACATTCGTGCAGCCCTTTATATGCCAGCTTTAAGTGCCAAACAACACGACCCCCATGTAAGGGCTTATTTCCAACATCTCGTAGCTAATGGCAAAAAACCATTACAGGCTGTCTGTGCAATCATGAGAAAATTAATTCACGCTATTCACGGTATGTTGAAAAATGACGAACCTTTCGATAATACACGTTTCTATAAAATTCCGATCTCGGCCGTATAGTGAAAAATGAACGTAAATACCTTTGACTTTGAACAGAGTATCTACAACTAAAGGCTCCGATCTGATCGGGGCCTTTTTTATACCTGCTGTTTTGCGAAGATGGAAATATTCTGCGGAGTTGATGTTTTTATGAGCTTCAAATGCAATCTCTACACCGACTCAACGCTCACTCTTTTTTACGAAAGGTAGTGGATGTAATGCGCGCCTCATACGACTATGCTAGAATCCATTATGCAAATTGTAGAAAAAGATATCACAGCACAAATATGCCAACATTACTGATTTACAAAGGATTTAAGTTTTTCTTTTATGCAAATGAACATGAACCTAAGCATATCCATGTAATGAAAGGTGGTGATTTTGCTAAGATCGAATTGGCAACATTAAAAGTTACCGATAATTATATGAAGCCAAAAGACATCAAGAAAGCTTTAACAATTGTAGAAAATCATAGCACTGAATTTGAAAGGAGATGGGATGAGTATTTTGATAAAAGGTAAAACGGTACATTTTGATGACCGTTACCTGCATGTTGAGCTTAATGATGGCCGAGTCATATTAACGCCAATGTCATGGTACAAAGAACTTCAAGCAGCAACCTTTACACAGTTAACTAATTACCAGTTTATTTGCCAAGGAACAGGCATAGAATGGCCTGAATTAGATTACTATTTAAACATTGAAAGCATGTTGCTATCACAGATAAAAGAACAAGCCGCATAACAATTAAAGGCTCCGATCTGATCGGGGCCTTTTTTATACAGGAAGCTTTTTTCAGCTCCTTAGCAATGAAGATTAACCCGTGTAAGGGTTAAGTCTGTTTAACATGGCTTTCATAAAAAAGTGTTATCTTAACAATCCTGAATATGTTTAAAGAAGCCCCCCATGTATAAGGTACACCTAGCCCAACTGTCCTATGATTTTAAAACCTTGCGCAACTTGATGGCCAAAGCTACGCCTTCACGTTCGGGTGATTATCTTGCTGGCGTAGGTGCCGCTAATAATCTTGAGCGAGTCGCTGCACAATGGGCTCTTGCTGATGTACCGCTTAAACAATTTCTGAATGAAGCGTTAGTGCCTTATGAGCAAGATGAAGTCACGCGTTTAATTATCGATGAGCATGATATCGCAGCTTTTGCACCCATCAGTCACCTGACGGTTGGGGATTTTCGTAACTGGCTACTATCCGAGCAAGCAACAACAGAAGTATTAACGAGTATCGCTCAAGGTTTGACGCCAGAAATGGTTGCTGCTGTTTCTAAAATTATGCGTATTCAAGATTTAATCTTGGTGGCTAAAAAATGCCGTGTGATGACTCAATTCAGAAATACTATTGGCCTAGAAAATCGATTGTCTACACGCTTGCAACCTAATCATCCTACTGACAACCCTGCTGGCGTTGCGGCTAGTATACTAGATGGATTACTCTATGGTTGCGGTGATGCCGTGATTGGCATTAACCCTGCTTCTGATAATCTTGAGGCGACGTTGCGACTGCTACACATGCTTAATGATGTGATTGAACGCTATCAAATACCGACACAATCTTGTGTACTAGCGCATGTTACAACCACATTGAAAGCCATTGCTCAGGGTGCACCGGTTGATTTAGTCTTTCAATCTATTGCCGGAACACAAAAAGCTAATGACAGTTTCGGCATCAATCTAAATTTATTAAACGAAGCTAGACACGCTGTTTTAGAACTGGGGCGTGGCACGCTAGGGAATAATTGCATGTATTTTGAAACCGGACAAGGCAGTGCGCTTTCGGCCAATGCTCATGAAGGCATGGATCAGCAAACCTGTGAAGTCAGAGCGTATGCTGTGGCACGTAAATTTAAACCGCTATTGGTTAATACCGTGGTCGGATTTATTGGCCCAGAATATCTATACGATGGTAAACAGATTATTCGCGCCGGCTTGGAAGATCATTTCTGTGGCAAATTACTGGGCTTGCCTATGGGTTGTGATATCTGTTACACCAATCATGCCGAAGCCGATCAAGATGATATGGATAGTTTGCTCACGCAACTTGCCGTTGCCGGTAATACCTTTATTATGGGCATTCCTGGCTCAGATGATGTGATGCTTAACTATCAATCCACCTCATTTCATGATGCGCTTTATGTACGACAGGTACTGGGGTTGAGACCCGCACCTGAATTTGAACGCTGGCTACAACAGCAGGGTATTTTTAATGCCGACAACCAGTTACTGCAAAAGTCTGAAGTGCCGGCCTTATTTAAAGCGTCTTTACAAAAACTGGGACGATAAAGTCATGAATCAACCTAATGATCCAGCCGTTATCAGCAACTCCTGGGATAGCCTGAAACAATTTACCCCTGCACGTATTGCCTTAGGTCGTGCAGGCATTAGCTTAACTACGCGTGCTAGTTTAGATTTTCAATTAGCTCATGCCTTAGCGCGAGATGCGGTGAATATCCCTATTGATTTTTCAGAACTAGAGCTAAGCTTAAGTTTGCTGGGGCTTGAATCATTGACTTTAAATACGCAGGCAGAAAATCAGCAGATGTATTTACAGCGCCCTGATCTGGGACGCGTATTAAACGACGTTACTTTAGACTGTTTACAACAAACCACACCCAACTACACTGATGCCGTTATCGTTGTTGCCGATGGTTTATCATCTAAAGCCATAGAACATCATGCCCTGCCCTTTTTGACTCTATTACTACCCCAGTTGCAAGCTTATCACTTAGCGCCAGTGTGTTTGGTCAAACATGGACGTGTCGCCATAGGCGATGCTATTGCCGAACACTATGCAGCCAGATTATGTATCGTATTAATTGGTGAAAGACCCGGCTTAAGTTCACCTGATAGCATGGGACTTTATTTCACTTATCAAGCCAGAGCTAAACTAAGCACCGATGCCGACCGTAACTGTATTTCCAATATTCATAGCAATGGACTCAGTTATAAGCAGGCTTTAAAGAAGTTAATGTTTTTAATCAATGAGGCCGAAAAGCTAAAGCTTACTGGTGTTAATTTAAAAGACGAAACGACTGAGATGACAACGGATAATCAACTTCAGTGGGTTAATTTCCTGCTGGATTGATCGAATTGTTGTGCCCTTACAGAGCATAGGATGTGCTGAACAAAGTAAAGCGCATCACTTTTGAATGATGCGCCTCCTAGCGTCGGCACATCCTATGCACTGATGCCTTTACGGATGATTCACCAAAGTATGTTAATTTCTTATTGGATTAAAGACTATCGGGAACGCCTAGCCCCAGCTCGGCGCTCATCGTTATACACAAGCTTTGTAGGGTGGATAAGCGCCAGCGCATCCACCGAGCATGATCGAGATCGTTTAGTCTACAAACTCAATGAGTGTCGCACACGACGCTATGTCTTGGCATTTTAAAACAGCTAAAGCTGTTTTACTCCAAACACACAGAATACTTGTGTATACCAAAGAGAGCTCGGCGTAGCTAATAAAAACCTAGGGAGCTATAGGATGCGCTGAACAAAGTGAAGCGCATCACTCAGAAATGATGCGCCTCCTAGCGTCGGCACATCCTATGCACTGTCGTCCCTACAAATAAAGCCCTGCCATGCGTCGCCAATAATAACCGCTATGCGCTCTACCGTCCCAAACTGGCATCTGATGTTTAATATCTTTTTGAGACAAGATTGAACTTAAATGCACATTATTCTGTAAAAAAGGATCTTCCTTGCCTATGACCAAGGTAATGTCCATGGTTCTTAAATGGCTTAAACGCCAGGAACAATCCATGTTAGGCATAAAATGAGTAGGCGTATGAAAATAAATATCTTCATCATAATATCCATCAAACAAATCTTTAAAATGCTCGACATTTAAAGTCAGATCATAACGCCCCGAGAAAGCGACCAACTTTTTAAAAAATTGAGGATAACGAAAGACGATATTAGCCGCATGAAAAGCCCCCAGACTTAAGCCATGAGAAATCACACATTCATGAGGGTTCTTACTGTGCATAAAGGGCAAAACTTCGTTAAGAATATATTCTTCAAATTCTATGTGACGACAAATACGACCCGAAGGATCCGCCCAACCGCAGTAAAAACTTTCAGCATCGATACTATCCACACAATACAGCTGTAAATGACCTTGCTCTAGCTTGTCCTTTAAAACATTCACCATACCTAATTTTTCGTACTCATAAAACCGTCCTAGACGTGAAGGAAAAACTAAGACCTTCGCTCCAGCATGACCAAAGACCAGCAACTCCATATGCCGTTGTAGGCGATCACTCCACCACTGATGATATTCGCGGTTCATCATAGTTCCTGTTATTAGATAAGTTAGGGGATAAGTGACGTAAAAAAACTATCGAGTTCAGCAAGTAGTTCAGTCTCTTGCTGTGCTTGATTGGCATAACTATGATGCCCAGCCTGAAGCAGGAACAACTGTTTCTCACAAGATAAAGCATTGTAGATAGCAAACTGTCCGGGAGGAGCGACATAAGGATCAAATACTGCCAAGGCACAATGTATCGGCTGGATAATGCGCTTGGCTGCTATGGCCGCATCGTAATAACGTAAAACCTTAAGCGTCTGTTTTTTATGCTGACAATAAAATTGCTGCACACTATGAGCACTGCCATTGCTAGGCAATCTTATGCGTAAGGGCTGATGACCAAAACTCGGAACATTGAAGTGAGCTTTGCTAATCCGAGACTCATACGCTAAAGCCAAGGCGCCTATCCCGCCACTAAAACTGATGCCAAGATATCCTAAATGACCAGCTGTTTGTGGAAACAAAATCAACATCACACTGATGGACAGCCACAGATCTTCAACACAACCACCGAGTACATAAGTGTCTTTCTGATTAATATTATGCAATACATGCCAGTAAGGCTCAGAAGAAAACGGAGGCTGAGCACTGAGGGCTAAACCCCGAAAACAGGGGAACAATAACGCGGATTCTTTAAACGGCAAATGATAATCAGGTTCATCACAGCCGCCATAACCGTGCCCAACAACAAAGCCTCGTTTAATTACTCCAGAAGTTGGCACCAACAACCAAGCTCGAATAATAATGTTATCGGTCGAGCTATAACTCAGCATAAAAACACGCCAGCCGAATTTGTCTTTATGAATAAGCCTAATTTGCGGTTTAGGGACTAGGCTTAATGCTTTTTGATAACGTGACTGCCAAAAGCTATCAAAATCTTTAGGTTCTTTAGGTGTTGTTATGGCTAATAATTGAGCTAACGAATAACCATAGCTGGGATCAAAGTCATAGTCGGTTATAAGATCCATAAGCTATTAGCGTTAGTATTATCCTAGTAAACTGAGTTTATAACATAAAACTATAACAGGATTGTGTAAAACAATGGATCGCTACCTAGCAAAGCTTACTCCATCAAGAAACATGGCGAATCAACTATAAATGATATCCAATTGAGTTAGTTAAGAATAAACCTATAATAACAGGCATTTTTCTCTCTTTTGATAAATCATGTTACTCGACTTTTCCCCTTACCAACTACTATCCATTGCTCTAATATTTATCTGGACGGGTTTTGTACGCACAGGACTTGGATTTGGTGGCGCAGCCTTAGGGTTACCCCTGATGTTATTCGTACAGAATAACCCGCTGTTATGGCTGCCTATTATCAGCGTACATTTATTGTTCTTTTCTGGTTTAACACTGGTCAACCGCCTGCATAATGTAGACTGGCTCTATTTGCGACGTTCTTCTGTTTATATTTTTCCACCGGCCATTATTGGCGTGTTTGGTTTATTAAATTTGCCTACTTTATGGCTAAATATTTTTATTTATTCGGTCACCTTATTTTATGGTCTCACTTGGCTATTCAATAGGGGCATTGAAAGTCGTCATCTATGGGCTGATAGAAGCTTACTTATCTTAGGGGGTTATATTGCGGGGATTTCTTTAAGTGGCGCACCATTAATGGTAGCTGTCTACATGAGGCATGTGAGTAGACACCAATTGCGCGATACTCTGTTTGTATTATGGTTCATTCTAGTGAGCATTAAAATGACAACATTTATCGTCTTATCTGTTGATATGCATTTTAATGCCGCTCTGACGCTATTGCCGATTGCAGCCATAGGTCATATTCTGGGCTTAAAAGCACATAACGCCATTATGCGTAATGATTTACTTTTTAAACGTTATATTGGTGGTGGTTTAGTGGCTGTTAGCGTGTTGGGTTTAGGCTATTTATATAGTCAACAAATGTTAGTTTCACTCTAAAGAAACATAAGAAAAAAGCCTAGTTTTCTCACTCTCAAAAAAATAGGTAATGATCATTTTTTCCGATAAACTGATTCAGAGCTCGGGGTGATTTTATAGTCGCTGAGTGATGTTTTATTCAACTATTAGAGGGTTATTTAATCATGTCGGATCCAGAAAACAAAGATGATGGAAGAACATCAAAAAATATAAAAATTTTACTATGGGTTGTCGCTGGTGTAACACTATGGATAGTACTTCAATCATTAATTGGCGTACCAATGAAAATGTAAACCATGATTTTCTAATTGTCATAAAAAAGCCCTACATTCTCATGTAAGGCTTTATTGAATTCTCCAGGGCTTAACTATTGACAACTTAACATCAAAAATAAACCGCTGAGTTTATATTCAAAGTACTATTTAGTAGCCGCTGCTGACTCTTTTGAGCAATGCTTAACACAGGCTTTAGTTTTTTTGCCGTGATGATGTTTAGGGCAATTATGTGTTGCTAATGCTTTATGATCGCAATGTTTAGCACAGGCTTTAGAGTTTTTGCCATGATGTTTTTTACAATGTTGGTAATCTGCTTTAGGGGCTTCTAAAGCAGGCTCAGCAACTACAACAGGCGCAGCAACAGGTGCTTCTACAGCAACGGGAGCCACAGCCTCTTCAGCCAATGGTTTTTGTGCCTCACAACCCGCTAATGCAAATAATGCAAATAAACTAGCAGTGATTAATAATTGTTTAATTTTCATAATGTTTCTCATGGATAATAGACTATAGAGCGACAATTTTAAGGCTGCTGAGCTAATAATACAAATAAATCAGCCTAAAACATTAGAATAAACACTAGTCGCTTTAGCCAATCGGTCATTAATCGCTCGCCAAGTTTCCGTTTGCGGCGGCAACTCTACTAAGATGATATCTAAATGCAAGCTATCTAACTCTCTTAATGAACTATACAAGACTCGAGCATAAGAATCGGCCTGCTCAGGCATTCGAATGATTGCTCCTAAATCACTTTCATTGCCAATATCAGTATAGCTAGTTAATAGACCTATTTTTTTACCTTGTTTAATTAAGTCAGCAATAATGGAAGGCAAACTTCCCCTAGAACATAACAACGCAGGCGTAATAGGTGCGTAGTGTATAGCCATCATGCCAGGAACTCGGATCTGCATAGCATCAGCTTGTTCAATTTGTGACGTTACTAATAATTTAGTTTGTAAAATGGCTTCAATTTGATCGCGAGTAATATGACCAGGTCTTAATAACTTAGGTTGCGAGCCACTTAAATCAATAATCGTTGATTCTACGCCCACCTGACAAGCACCACCGTCCAAAATCATATCGACGGATGCACCAAGCTCTTCTTGAACATGAATGGCTAGCGTGGGACTAATTCGACAAAACCGATTGGCAGACGGAGCCGCAACGCCGCCACCAAATGCCTGTAACAGGCGTAAGGCAACAGGATGATCGGGTACACGTAAACCTACTGTATCTTGCCCACCTGTTACTTCTAGAGGAACCTCAGGTCTTTTCTTTAAAATCAATGCCAAAGGTCCTGGCCAGAAATGTGCAGCCAGTTGTTGTGCAGCCTGTGGAATTGATAAGGCCCAAGCATCAAGACTCGCTACACTAGGAATATGTACAATAAGAGGATGATCTACAGGACGGCCTTTCGCTAAGAATATACGTCTAACGGCTTCAGGATTAGACGCATCAGCGCCCAAGCCATAAACGGTCTCGGTTGGAAAAGCAACCAAACGACCCTGCCTTAATAAATCGGCCGCCTGATCAATAGCAGCATCATTTGCAAAAATAGGTTTCATGTAGCGATATGGCTTTAGATGACATTAAACATTAGGGGGCTATTTCAAATTCAAGATGCTGTAGCGGCGAATGTGTGTTAATAAAAAGCGTATACAATACGCCCCTACCCAAACTTAAAGCCAACAAAAAAACCAGTTAGCGCACTGCCACCCTGAATAGGCTTGTTGCTACTTTGAATAGTCGACACACGTTCCTTCAATAATTCAAAACCGTGTTTTACTGAACCTATAAAACTATCACCCACCTCTTGGAGGTTTATGTTATGCGAGCCCTTAAAGTCAAAATATTGCAACATAAATAGCACTACAACCCCTGCCCCAAGGCAAAACAAGGCTATCTTCAACATTTTTTTAGCGAAAAAACCTACGGCTAAACCAATAACAAAGGGGCCACCTACATTACCTAAAAGGAAATCAGGATTAAGAATATCAGCAAAGGGAGCAGTATCAACGGGATTATTATTCATAACGACACATTAAAAAATTTTCTCATAGTAACAGAGAATTCATGTTCGTCATAGATCACGACTTAGCTTACAAGACAGACACTGATGAGATTAATTCGGGAAACATACAGAACATCATTTCAACGTGGACTCCGAAAAACCAAAGCACAAGGAGTTACTGATCGAGTAGATAGTCGTTTTGAATAGATTCTTAGAGATAACAGCTAATCATTATGGGTAATGATAAAACCGAGTATTAAGATAACGACTAACCTCCTTAATATCAGCCTTAGTCCACTCAAGACCCGAAGCATGCTGCCAAAAATCGACTTGTGCAATTAAGCTCTTCCAGTTATTGGCAATTTTCTTATCTCGCCAATGTATCTGCTGGGTATGGCACAGATTACAATGATTTTCATAAAGCAGCGCAGCACGAGACAGTTCATTGCTTGAGCTACGTTGAGCAAAGGCAGGGTTTATGCTTAATATAAAGATCATCAAAATAAAGCCATATAGACTGGTTATTTTTTTCATTACGGCTTAACAATCAATTCAGTTGATTATTGATCGGTTGGTCATCATTTAAGGCATACCAGCCCACAGTGATTCTATAGACCAGCCAAACGACTACGGATATCAGCACAAAAACCCCAATTCCCATCCCAAAAGTAATACCTGATATTGCAAATCCAGCTAAGGTTATCCATGTGGTTTTAATTTGCCAGTTAAAATGTGATTCCAACCATGTGCCTTGCACCTCATTGCGCTTAATGAAGTTAATCGCTACGCCCACCAGTAAGGGCAAGCCAGCAAGCATAAAAGTTAATGCCTGGCATAAGTAAATAGCGGCTGTAAGTAGCTTTAATGTTCGTAATTTATCAGTCTCTATTTGTTCGTTGGAGATATCATTCATATAAAAAAGCACCCTATTAACTATTTTATAAATTAAATGAGTAAGATGTTGTGCCAACGATGGCCGGTTCATCAATACTGTTTAAACAGCACAATCTGCTGCGTTTTTAACAAAAAAAAACGGGCAAATTAGTTCGCCCGTTTCTTGTTAACTATTAATATTATTTACTACCCGCTTTAATGTGCTCTAGGGCTTCTTCAGCTGATTTAGTAGCGGGTTCCACATGCCCTAAATTGCCCTCATCAATCGCTTTTTGCAATACTGCTGAAGCAGCATCTAAATGATTTTTTGAGGCCCCTTTAGCTACTAAAGACCCAGCGAGTGTATGATCCAAAGCTTTTTTTGCATGTTCGACCAAAATCGGAGCGTGCCCAGCTTTACCATGAACTACCGCAGCGTCAGCATGTACCAATGCTTTTTCTGTATGTTCATCGGCAAAAACTGTAGTGCTCAAACACAATAACAAACCTGCAAATAGCGCTGCTAATTTCTTCATTTCCCACTCCCTACCATTAGTTAGAATATTTATTTTATCAATGCCCATTCACTCAAAAAAAAGCTCTACTCTGATTGATTGAGTAGCGCCTTAATTAGCCATAAAAACTAATTTTACTTTTGAGTTGAAATGAACCAATTGCTTCCCCACTACAACCTTAGTAAACATGCAATCCAACTAAACATCATCACTAAGGCCATCACTAGGAAAACAGTGAATATATAACCAATAATCCATTAACAAAGCTATTCGTAATACTACGTAGGCAAGAGCAAAAATCCCTTATCTAACTGTTTATAAATGTATTTTTTCTTATTGTAAAATCTAAGGCAAAAAAAACTAGGCCGTTAACAACTCCGTTATTTAGCTAGATTACTAATAATCTCATTATTATTACCTACATCTAAAAGATCATTTAATTAGCCTAGTTTTTTATAGGCTTTTAGTAACAGCCTGCAATAAGGTAAAATGCTTCAGACATCTTTATTGATCACCTAAACCCTACATAAAAGGACTAATATCATGAAAAAAAACCTGTTTCTGATTGCCTCGTTGCTAGTTACTGGCAGCGCTTTCGCAACGACTGATCATTATGTTTTACGTGATGGCAATCATGTTCAACATTTAAAAGTCACTAATCTGAACAATGAAACTCACGTTAGCGCAGACGTCAATTTTGAACCTAATGCTAACGAAGCCGGCAGCAAAACTTGTTCTGGTGAAGTATTCGGAGAAGCTAAAGCGCTTTCTGCAACTGAATTAGTCCTGAAAAAACATTCTCCAAACGAAGCGACTTATTGCGAATTAAAAATTCATTTGAATGCTGAAGGCGCAAAAATTGAACAATCAAAAGACTGCGATAATTTTGCTACGGGTATCTGCCGCTTTTCTAGCGACGATAAAGAATTAGTCAAAGTAAAATAAATCTACGACTGTGGCACGTACACCGTGCCACTATTGATGTCGGTCTAACTTGCGATAACTAATCGCTTCACTCAAGTGCTTAATGTCAATCTGCTCTGAGCCCGCCAAATCGGCAATGGTCAATGCCACTTTTAAGATACGATGATAAGCCCGATGTGATAATCCAAATTTATCCATCGCTTGTTCTAACAACTGATGACTTTGCTCCGATAAAATACACAACTGCTTTACTTCTTTTGCAGTAAGTGCCGAATTCTCTTTACCGCTACGCGCTAAGGCAATATTACGCGCAGTAATCACCCGTGCTCTTATCGTTGCGCTAGTCTCTTCACCGCCCGCAGCACCTTTACGCAACACTTCATGAGAAATTCTAGGCACTTCCAAGTGCATATCAATACGATCTAATAACGGCCCCGACACTCTTGCGCGATAGCGCTGCACCTGCTCAGAAGTACAATGACAACGACCTGAAGCATCGCCTAAATAACCACAGGGACATGGATTCATCGCGGCAATCAGCTGAAATCTAGCCGGAAAATCAACTTGCCTAGCCGCACGAGAAATAGTGATATGTCCTGTTTCTAAAGGCTCACGTAAGACTTCCAAGACTTTTCTATCAAACTCAGGCAGTTCATCCAAAAATAAAGCACCATTATGAGCCAGAGATATTTCCCCTGGCCTAGGATTACTGCCACCACCCACCATAGCGGCTGCCGATGCCGTATGGTGCGGCGCTCGATAAGGTGGCTTTAACCAATTAGCGACATCCAATCCTTGATCACTGATTGAAGCAATGGCGGCACTCTCTTGAGCTTGCTCTTCGGTTAATAAAGGTAAAATAGTCGGTAATCTTGCCGCCAGCATGGACTTACCTGTACCGGGCGGACCTAGCATAATAACATTATGTGCACCAGCAGCGGCAATTTCAAAAGCTCTTTTAACATGATACTGACCATGCACATCAGAAAAATCAACCTTACTGATAATCTCAGTCGCCTTAGGTTGTTGAAATTCACTTTGAATAAGCGTTTGACCACTTAAATGAGCACAAACTTCTAACAGATGACCCGCAGGTATAATTTCAATACCTTTGACCAAGGCGGCTTCTGCGGTATTTTCTTTAGGTAAGATTAATTTTCTTTGTTGATTTCTAACTTGAATAGCAATGGGTAGTACACCATTGATAGGTCGTAACTCACCACCCAAAGACAGTTCACCCACACACTCGTACTGATTAAGATTAGCCATGGAGATTTGGCCGGAAGCAGCTAAAACCCCTAAAGCAATCGCTAAATCAAAACGCCCGCCTTCTTTGGGTAAATCCGCCGGTGCTAGATTCACGGTAATGCGCTGGGCAGGAAATTCAAAGCGAGAATTTAATATCGCGCCTCGAACCCTGTCCTTACTTTCTTTAACCGCTGTCTCGGGCAAGCCAACGATATTGAGTGCCGGCAAGCCATTCGCGACATGAACCTCAACTGTTACCAGCGGAGCATTAATGCCGGAACGGCCTCGGCTATAAATAACAGCTAAGCCCATAAAAAAAGCCTGCCTGTTTACGGTTATAAATCGGCTTTATCTAAAACAGACAGCTCTATTTCGGCAACGCGCTTTTCTAGGCTTTCTAAATTTGAACGTGTTTTAGCTAAAACCAACTTTTGCACTTCAAACTCTTCACGCGTCACCAAATCTAATTTGGCCAAAGTGCCTTGCAACACTGCTCGGAAAGTTTTTTCCAAGTCGTCTTTTAAATTATTCAAACCGGGAGGAATTACGCCCGCTAAACGGCTGGCGATGTCATCTATAGACTTAGGATCAAACATTAAAATAATCTCATCTTATTAAAGGGTTATTGCTAGGGTTATAAACTATCACAAACCAGGTTTAGAGGCAACGCAGTTAAGTTGTGTAAATTTATTTAAACATTAGCCGTTACCTGTTAAATAGCTAAAGCTATTTTATTCCAGATATTCACCCAGTAAAAAAGCAATCATCAGCGATGTAACTTTGCACACACTCAAAAAAGTCCAATAAGCCAGTATTACTACCTTTATTTTTATAAATTTTATTGTGTAATCCTTTCAAAAATAGCAGCTTATTGACTAGACGTAATAAGTCGCTTTTAACAGCATTGTGCACTGTTATTTAACTAATTCTAATGATCACCCTTAACAATGAGTCGTTGGCTTGATTAAGGGGGACGACCTGCTATTCCTATCTTAGGATCGATAGAAGCTATAGTAAGACCTGCTAAAGCTATAAAACAATTCCGATGCGGTAACTAAGATTTTTTCTTGTAGAGTTTTAGAAATAGTAAAAAAGAAGAGAGAAAGAGAGGTTGATAAATGTTTGGTGATATACCGAGCGGCATACTACAATTCAGATCAGACTGACAGGTCAGTTTTTTAAGTCATAACAAATTTTAAAAACTGAAACAGTAATGAGATTTTTCACTTTTAACCTAGCTTTGCGAGGAAATAGACAATGACTGTAGCACTGAAAACAACGCATCACGGCGGCTGTCCGCATGATTGTCCTGATACCTGCTCGATGGTATTTGAGGTTCAGGACGGCAAGTTGATCGGTGTTAAAGGCAATCCGGATCATCCGATGACGCGCGGCGGTCTTTGCGTTAAATTGAAAGATTATGAAAAGCGACATTATCATCCCGACCGTCTATTATACCCGATGCGCCGCACCGGACCCAAAGGCAGCAAGCAGTTTGAGCGCATCACCTGGGATGAAGCCTTGGATGAAATCGTAACACGCTGGAAAGCCATTATTGCAGAGCACGGCCCGCAGGCTATTGTTCCCTACAGTTATTTGGGCAATCAAGGTCTGGTACATGGATTGAACGGCGGCGACGCATTCTTTAACCGGATGGGAGCTACCGTTACCGAGCGCACTTTTTGCGGCGAAGGATCGGCTACGGCCTGGCTACTAACCGTTGGACCTACAGCCGGTGTCGATCCTGAAAGTTTTATTCATGCCAAATACATCATTATCTGGGCCTGCAATTCGGTCAGCACCAATCTGCATCACTGGCATATTATTAAAGAAGCCCAGAAAACAGGTTCGAAAGTCGTCGTTATTGATAGTTATTCGTCCAGAACAGCCAAGGAAGCCGATGTTCATATTGCCCCCAAACCGGGCACTGATGGCGCCTTGGCGATGGCGATGATACATACCATTATTGAAGAAGGCTTGGTCGATCAGGATTATGTCGATAACTACACAGTCGGTTTTTCAGCCTTAAAAGAACGCACGAAAACCCGTACCCCAGAATGGGCAGAAGCTATCACCGGCATACCGGCTGAGGTGATACGCACCCTGTCCCGTGACTATGCGACGACACAGCCTGCGGTAATCCGTCTAGGCGTGGCGCTGGAAAGGCATTACGGCGGCGGCCAAACCATCCGCGCGGTCAGTTGCCTGCCCGCGCTGACCGGAGCCTGGCGTCATGTTGGCGGCGGCGCATTACAAATGCCTGTCTGGGAGCATCCCTACAAGTTTGACGTAATCTGTCGGCCGGATTTGATTCCCGAGGGCACGAGGGTCATGAATGCGTTGCAACTAGGCCGTGCGCTTACTGACGAGCCACCTTCAGGACCGCCGATTAAAGCGATGATGTGCTGGAATGCCAATCCCGTCACCCAGGCGCCGGAGACCGACAAGATAGTCCAAGGCCTGCTCAACGAAGAGTTGTTTCTGGTTTCGGCGGAACATTTTATCTCTGATACCGCCTGTTATGCCGATATTCTGTTGCCTGCATCTATGGGCGCCGAACTGGAAGACATGATCTTGTCTTGGGGGCATTTGTATCTGACCTACAATGCTAAATGTGTCGAGTCACCGGGCGAGGCCATCCCGAATAACGAAATTTTTAGGCGACTAGCGGCACGCATGGGTTATCAAGAAGAAAACTTTCTTTGGTCGGATTCGGAATGCCTTGAACATTATGTAGACTGGGATTCGCCCGCTTGCGAAGGAATAACTCTGGAAACGCTTCGTAAAGAAGGATTTGCCCGTCTTAATGTTGGAACAAAAGATAATCACGCACCGCATAAAGCCGGTCAC
>CAMDOP010000042.1 GCA_945903675.1 Crenothrix polyspora | reverse complement strand
TTACCTTTCAACAGTGGATGCAGCGTGAAGGACGTGAAAGCACCTCCGAATTTGCCCAACAGCTCCAGTATGGTTTTAAGCGGTATCCAGTCATTGTTGAAGAAGCCGTTGCCGGTGTTACCGTGTATTCGGAAGTGGATCTCGGAGTCTGAATCAGCTCCGATGAGATAGGTCAGTTTGGATTTGCCGGAACGTGATGAGCAGTTACCGGTTTTGATGGTATGGATGATTTCGGTCGATGTTTCTTTTTTCATGTTAACTCCTAAGTTAAGTTGCTTGATCATATAAGGTGGTTGAATTTGCGCATCATCGTCGAGTCAAAATACAAATCATGGCCAGACACTCCGCATGAGCTCTGGGCAAATTTGAATCAAATTCAATGATGGACGCTATTTCGAGAAAAGCTTCTTTATGTGTGTCGTCGAGCGCGTTGAATATCTCGGCCACGAGTGGATCTATGGGCTGAACATCATAATCAGACGGTTTTGTCATATCGGTCTCCGAGATTTGGACATGAAAGTTCATTCGATCACGACGGTGAATTGAGAACACATCGCCAAGAGCAATGGATCGACGCCGGTCTTCGGAATGAATATTTCAATTGCATCGTCACCGTCGCCGAAAATAAACAGCATTTCGTAACAGCCGCCGTGATCTTCCAGAACTTCAAAGCAAGGCACGAAGTCAGGATCCGGGAAACGGACATCGTCGAAAAGATTGGTCAGAATACAAAAACCAATTTCATTTTCGATGTCAGATAGACTATCGCCGGTTTCGATGATGATCACTGAGACGAACATTTCATCGCCCAGTTGAGAATGACGTAATTTGACCAGCTTGAGGATGTCGGGATCGGTGATGGAGTCGAACGAGGATGGGGATTTCAATATAAGCATGAGGGGGTCTCTCTATATTTTGGGCAAAAAAAAGGCCCGATCGGTGTAAGTGATCGGGCCGGTTGTAGTAAGCATTAAGGGTTAATTCATGATACTTCTTTGGTGGTGAGCTAAAATATAAAAACTATCGATCAGATGCTTTGGAATTTATATTAATCGGCGTCTCTTTTTCATATAGAACCTAAATAATATCGTTTTCAAAAAATGTTAGCATTTCCTGGCTCCCTCTTTTTGCATCGACTTAGATTAGTCCGTGAAAACGAATTCTATTTTATCCAACTAAGCAGATGTTGAGAAAGATTCGATAATTGTTTATAGCAACAAAGTGATATATTTAAGTCCCCTGCCCGTTGTTTGTCATAGTCACCTAGTTCCGTAAAACTAATCAACATGGCTTTAGCTTGTAAACCACCCAATAAATCTTTTAAAGTATCCAACTTATAGAGTGTATCTGCGCCCGAACCTTGGTCGTTAGCACTATAACGCTTGGTTTTACATTCGATAATATACAGGCGGTTGTCTTTTAAAAAAGTAACATCCATTTCATTTCTAACGGGCTTATTTTGATGCTGCCGATCGACTTGTACACTCCGGCCGATATCTTGAATGCCCGTTTGTTTTTTTATATTAAGACACAAGCCATAAACATGTTGCTCAAACCAGCCGCCATTAACATAAAATCTAGCCGCTTCATTAGCAAATATAAGTTTATTTTTTTCCAACCTGACTAGATTGTTAGCCGAAAACAACGCCATTAAATCCGCTAAAAACATATCACTCATCTGTTGAGCATTAAGTTCAACACTCAAGCGCCCTGTCGCTAATTGCGCCAAATAATTGATACTTCCTAGAGCTTTTGAATAGTAGGCAATATCATTAATAATTTTTTCGGTAAGTTCACGATAAATTGCCGGAACACCTAACTTATCGCCTTGATCGGTTATAGTCGCCCCATAAGCCTGAAAGAACTCAGGTAATTTAATGCGACCCGCTAAATATTGACCAGCCTGCTCTGAGGGATATAACCAGATAACCCGATCTTGTTCAGGATGCACATAAAAAACAGGTCGATGTAAATCCCGAAACACTTCATAAGCAGCAATACTCATAGGCTTAGTACCACCCGTAGCATTTAAAGCCAAACTACCTTCATCGTACTTTGTTATTAAATCTAAGACCCTGTCACGTATATGCTCAATATCCCAAGCATCTTGAATATAGTGACGACTACATTTAATACCGCGTTTTTTATAGACTGACTCTAGCCAATCAGCTCGTAAATCCATATCCGAACTAACCAGCATAACAATTTGCTTAGGCTTAAAACTATCATCCAATGCCGGCGTAATATTAGGAACAGCTTGTCCTGAAACGAGGACTAAATGACTGAGAATTGTCATAGTATCTCCTAAAGTGTATAAGCAGCAGGCAGTTGTTTGGGTAATTCTTTAATACGCACACTGGCCGTTTCTACTAACAGCATAGGCATAAAATGCTCTTCTAACCAACGGTGAATAGGTTGCCAATCACTGACTTTAACCGGCTCAAAACCATGAGCCAATATAGACAAGTTACGAACCTTAATATGATTACGCATATTATTTTCTTGAGAAACTATAAATTGAGCAGCGGCACCGGCTGTTTTAAACCTAACTAACTGCCAGGCAGCAAATAAACCCGCTTGATACTGGCCGCTATCATGATTTTTAGTTAACGTTAAACCTTCAGGAATATCCTCTTCTTTCACACACCCTGTTTGAATATTGCATTGCGATCTTAATATCCATTGTGCCGTCCATTCAATCAAGCGATACACTCTGGCAATAGCGTCATCGTATCGACCCTGAGCCGCACGGCGCTGTGCATTACGATATAAGTCTAAAAGCTGTGCGGCTTCGCGTAGCTTAAGATCATCATTATTTAAGCGTTTAGCCACATCAAAATAACACCTTAAATCAGCAGGTAAAATTCGTGCATAGCACTGTAATATCTCCAGTGCAGCTTGATGATTAAAATTATCCCATTCAGCAAAAGCCCGACTTAAATCACGAAAACGCGTATATTGCGCCCGAAGCTCAACGCTCTGGGGTATAGCGATCTGCTTTAAACCCTCTTCTGCCTCACTATAAGCATAACGCATCCATGCTTGTCGATAAGGCGCAATTAAGCGTTCAAATTGAATGCCCTTGGTATTAACAAACAGCCGATATTGATCGCCATCATTAACCGCAACCAAATTATTACGGCTGCCTGTTATCAATTGCAACTCGATGTCTTCATATTCCATTGCCGCCATAACCAAGCCAGCACACATCGATTTAGTACCGCCCGTGTAATCGGCAATAATCTTAGCTGAAGGAAACTGACTTAAGGCATCTTTGATGGCTTTATTGCAATCACTATAAATTTGATCCAATTCATCAGAGGAAGTCATATACACACTAAATTGATCCGCGTTTAAGCCTGCTTGTGTCGGAATATTAGGCAAGTTTGGTGCATCGTCATTAAACTTTGCCTTAATACAACAACCTTTACCGGTAATTTGCAGATTAGAGCCTGGCGTATTAGTTGCTGGATCTCTATCGGTACAAATAAAATAAACATGATCGGGCTTTTCTACGATAATCGCCGTTACAATTGGTTGATGGCTACCGCCGACAGTGCAAATTAAAATAGTGGTCACTTATACTTTCCATTATTGGCATGGTTAAAACAGCATATCGATTAAATAAATAAATTAATCCAGCTCCAGTCTTACTTCATATTCGCCTTGATGCTCACGTTCTGGCAAGTCGGGAATAGAGCATGCAGTCTATTCAAAAAAACCTATAGACCAACCGTTTGCATCGGTTTCAACCGCTTTTTATCCTCTGACTTATACAACGGCCAAATAATCACTTCTATATCATGACCTTGAAACTTTTTAGAAATGCTGATCATACTAGGCGCATCTTGATAATGGGTTGCATAGTTTGTCTCTTGTTAATAACCAGATTCAATTTCAGTATTTAATGTTATCAACTACTCATTAACTTAATAACTTCAATGGTTCGGGTATATTCTTTATCCTTAGTTGGATCTTTCTTATTCGTGGTAGGCCGCCATTCTTTTAAATCCTGCATCCTTGCTTGAATATCCTCAAGCACTAATTGCTTATCACTTCCTTGCCATTGACCTGCTTTAACCGCATCAATCAACACTAAATAATCTTTTTTATTAGGATCTTTTTTAGCATTAAGTAACTCAGCAATATCCTGCTCATATTGCGGCAATTGAGCTAATCGAGTTTCTTCTTCTTGTCGCTTAAGCTCAGCTTTAGCGGCTTCTTCTTCTGCCTCAAGAGCGTCCTTAAGTTCTTTTTGTTTAATCGTCAATAACTTCTCTTGGCGCTCTTTATCCGCTTCTTTTAGCATTTCTTGCCTAACTAACTGATTTTGCATCCACGTAGTTAACTTATCATGACTGCTTTCTAACCATTTTTGCAATTTCGTATCGGGTTCTGTAGGGTTAATCTCTACCAATACCCAGCCAAACGGTAACATTTCGCGGTTACTACTACTTTCATCTGCGGCTAACCACCATGTTTTAGGTTGACTTGCCCAACCCGCTGGCTGTCCTCTACCCTGCATAATTCTTATATTACGAATACCATTAAGCGTTAAAGCTTCTGCACCGCTGTGTCTTCCAACCCGTAACAAAAATGCCTCACCCATCACCAAGCGTTTTGAGAGATCATTGTCTATTAAGTCTATTAAGTCTTTTAATTGCTCTAACCAAACAGTATTTAAATAGCCACGATCTTTAATCGCATAAAACTCATCCCAGAAAAGTTTTACATAAAACTCATTACAGGCTTTAGCAATTTCTTTGATTGACCAATGAAAATCTTGTTTAGGTAGCTTGGGGTTACCTAGATTAATAGATCGAGTATTTAATAACGTCATCGCCCCCGTAAAACTCTGATAATGATGCGGAGACACGCACTCTAGTAATTGATATAAATTATTGGCCTCCGCTTGGGATTTTAATAACAGACCGTCTTTAACAACAGGTTTGCGTTTACGATTGACCGCAAACTTAATCTGACAAGCTGGTTTATTCTGACTCCCCTGCCAACTAGCATCTGCAATTGAAACCAGTCGAAAGGGATCAGTATGAAACTTACCTTCAAGTAAACGTTCCTGAAGAACTTGATTCCTTATATTACGGTCATTCAATTGCTTACCGTTATTTATGCTATCTAACAATGCTGTACGAATCGCACCTTTAATACTACTGCCCGGTAACAATGGCTTACCATCGACAGGATTGTAAAAGGTGCGTTCAATTTCTAACTTATTAATGACTCGTCTACCCTGGCCTTCATGCTGCGCAGCTTTACCAATACGTTTCTCATACAATTCATTGATACCATTCGCCGTAGGTACCGGAGAGTTAGCATAAGCTATCAAAGACTCTCTATGCTTATGAAAAAAAGCCTGTACCTTAGTCAGCATAAGATCGTCAGGTTTGCCATTAACAATAGTTAATAGTTCTTTTTTTTCCTTTTCCCCTAGTCCCGTTACCGCAGTCTGACTATTAAAACTATATAAGGCACCACCTTCATCATCAATCACATAATTACCAGGCTCGTAACTTTCATCAGCACCAATATGAATAGGTGACAACGGCGTGTATCTAAGTGTGTAGTGATCTAAAAAATGAGTCATGAGTTTACACTCGCATTAAAGTTGATTGCCAGCACCGGCGCATAGCCTTGATGAATAGTCGTCTTGATGGTTTTAGATAACTCACCGTTACCACCAATACCTTGACCAATAAACCCAGATTGGGGCAGCGGCGTACTAAACACAGCAGCAGTTTGTGCCAATAAAACGGGGTTTTTAAACGGCTTACCTTCCTGATGCACAGCAATATCGCCATGTCGCCCAAAGCGGGTAAATAATTGATAATAACTGTGCTGACTCTCAAAGCCCAAACCTTGCGGAGCGCAAGGTGCCAAAGTTAAACAGGCATTAGCATTCGCCTGTGAGGGCAAAGCATATTCCTGAAAATCATCAATAATAAACTTACCCAATCCAATACTGGCATCTTTACCAAAACCGAACAAGCCAATATCCTCAAGACACTGCCGACAGTCTTCAACGCTAAGTCGCTCAGTATCCAAGATTACATAAATAGACCAGCGTAAATCCTGCACAAACCATTCTTGCTCTACACTATAAGGCGCAAAGCCACCCTCACCTGTGGTATTCGTTTGGCGGTTGATAGCGTTATGGGCTTGAGGATGTTTTTCGCTCAATTGATTGGCGTGCTTGCTATTAGATACAAACGCTTTGGCAGAAACAGCTAGATTTAACCATTGCTTAATGGGTTGTTGTAGTGCTGCTTCTGGTAACCAAGCACGTTTCTTTATGACCTTGCGATCTTCATCTTCAGGCAGTTGATAAAAACAACCCGGTAACTTAGGTAATGGGTAGTAACCTCCAGGAAATGCATCCGACACCACGGCAAACGGTTGATTGTTGGTATAACCTGCTAAGCAATCGGTTAAAGTGTCTTCACCCAAGCGATTACGAATGGCCCAACACAATTGACCAAACAAGGTATCACCCTTTAGTGGCGTAGCGAATGCCGATTGCAACGTTAAAGTAAGTTTATAAGATTTCATAAGTCTACTTGATCAATTTGACGTATCGATAGCATTAGCTTGCCTCTTGGATTTTAACTTGATCAAGTTTGACTTGAAAGTCTTCCCCATCTAACTTTAAATCTCTAAAAACTATTTTTCCATAACCGCGTGAACCAGAACCACCCAAACCGGTAAGTTCCAACAGTTTAAGACCCACTAAAATAGTTTCTGTCAAATCTTCATGATCGTGTACCCGAATAGTCAGATTAAAATCAAATTTAGCGGTTGCGGGTACTCGCTCTGTATTTCGAGGATGCTCAGCTGTGCCTTTAATTCGATCAATGGTATTTTCCATTTTGACTTCAGTGAGCAACAGATTTTTCTCATCCATCTTTTTAACCCAATCTGGATCAAGCGAACAATCCCAAAAGGCTAAGCGACTAGGCCCAATCTCTGCTAATAAAGCTGAATCAATATCGCCATCTGGCGCACCACCAAACAACTTTATCAAAGCTTTGGCTTTATCTTGTATAGTACTATCCAATTTCTTTAAGTGCTTAAAGCTTAAGGGATGACCATCAGTTTGTCCGACGACACCCAGTTGCCATTCCAGCAAGCTACGCATTTTGCCTTTAATACTTGAACCAGGTATATAAGGTTGTTGATTGATAGGATTAGTAATAACGGGGTTATCAGTACCCCCAATATGAATTTCTGTATTGCCGCTACCAATATGTAAGCCACTCAGTAATTCAATTTGACCAGTCAGTTTTTGTATATGAGTTAGTTGCATAAATCTACTTCCTATCAGTTAGGGCGTTCTTGTTTATAAAAGCCCATGAATGCTTCCATGAACAATTTAAAAGTATGTAATGTTTCCGGATCAGTGACTTGTTGTAAGCCACTATTAAGCAATCCAACATATTTGTCATCGACTAATTTGCGACCCTTTGCATAAGCCGCTTTTGCGTTAAGCATCCTAATAAATGGCAAATAGTCATCAAACTTTTCTGGATGCATAAGTACCTTGTTATCCCACAACACTATTTCGTCATAAAACTTACGTAATTGAGTCGGTTTGTTATCAGTTTTTCTTGGATCATTACCTGCAATCTCTTTAGCCCAGTCTTGGGCAATCGTATTAAATAATTCTGGATCAAGCTTTTTTTCAGTCTTAGTCAGTTTTATATCCATGTTGATCTCTTTGTTTAATGGTATTGAGTAGGCTACTGCTTATTAGAAATTAATTAGCGTTGCTGATACAAATGACAAAACAACGCCACCCGATAATTACCCACATGCCGGATAATCCCAGCATTAGCGATCTCTTCAGCAAGTTCTACCTGCCAGCGTTTACGTTGATCTCTATCAAGATTCTTATTACGCTCTAACATACGCACGGTTCGATAAGCAAAATAGCTATGCCATAGAGCATTTTCAGGTCGTTCTGTAATCTTTTCGTGCATATTAATCAAGGTGAGTAAACCGTACACATAACCCGTGCTTAAATTCATCTCTTGATGTAAGTCTTGCAAGCGCTTTCTACGTAATTCCAAGGCGCTAAACTCATCCCAAGACATGGTTTGATTAAAACAAGTCACCGCATCTTTAGGTGCTGGTTTTTCATTCTTAGGATTATGAGCCTTAGCCTGTTCCAGCGCACTTTCAGCCATCTCACTCAACTGCCCTATCGGTAAGCCTGGTTTAGTGGTACTAATACCTGCCGAAAAGTGTAGCTCTGAATTCTCAGCAACGTAGCGTTGAAAAGCTTGTCGCATCTGACGAGCCAATTTAATTTGCGATAACCAAGGCCCCATTAAAAAGAAATCATCGCCACCGGCAAATACTGTGTAGGTGTTTTGATATTCTGTTTTACACAACCACGGCAAATAGACGGTAAAAAAGGCATTAACCTGTCGTGACAAAGCCGCTGTTTTACTAAAACTAACATCCTCACCTAGGCCCGATTGAAAGATCATTCCCAGATTATCAACATCACCTTTAAGTGATGATAACGCACTAATACCTTGCCATTTTTCAAATTCATTTTGAATTCGATCACCACAAGCTAAATGATTAAGCGTTTTAGCTTGCTCTTCTTCCAGCTTTTCATCAATGCCGACATATTTATCCCATTGCTCTTCTAACAAATCATGCGGCGTGGCAAAAGGTACATAAGCGTTAATATTACGTCGGGCATAGCCGTTCCATAAAGCAGCATCAGCTGATTTAGGCAAAGAAAAATCCCAAGCTCTAAGTAAGTTACCGTTTTTAGCCTGTTCACCAAATTTGCCTTGTTTCTCTTCTGATTTTGCAAAACTGATGTGGTAATCAAAAACAGTCAATTTTAAAGCTGTACCCATCCCTAAAGAATCACGGGTTATGAATATCCGCTCCCTATCTGCATTTGCTAACCAAGTCCCTATTTTAATTTGATCATTAGCAAGTTCACTTATCCATATTTCATTATCGTGTAATATCGTGGCAGGTGACTTACCATCAATCTTACAAACCCCCTTATCATTATCAAAGCTATCCAAGAACTCATTAAAAATAATCGGCGTCGTTGCTGCACACAAATTCAAGCGTTGGTTTTTAATGACTTCCAACTGCTCAAACAATTTTTTTATCAAGGCTTTATAAGGACTGTCTTTACGACCCGCTTTTCCACGTCGAAAATCATTACAAGAAGCAGCTGTCCAAGCTAAACCAACTCCAGCCTGTCCCCAACTCTGCTTTAAAAACCATTGATCCAACTCGTGCTGTACATCTAATAATTTCTTAAGCGTTTCTGTGGTATTAGGTGCCACAATCATAAACTTACCAGCGGCATTAATGACCTGACTGGTAGAGGGTAAATCTAAAACATCGAGTACTTTTAAAGCCGCGCATTCACTTAATAAAGACACATAAAAAGATCGACCTCGTAACAGCTTAGCGGCACGTTTATTGGTTTCACCACCACTGGCAAAGATGAAATCCTGAATACCAAAGAAATCACCTTGTACCAATAAGAACTTTTTATCTTCCCAGCTCTTTTCTTGGGCTTTAAGTTCTTTAGCCGTAACTGCATCGGTTTCTTTACGTTCATGATGATAACGCCACAAGGCCGTTGCCATCGCAGCGGCAACGCGCGAATGATCGTATAAAGAAACATCAGGGCGAATATTAAACGCCGTTGCCGAAGGAATCGCTTGGGTATAAACGCCCCACAAAGTTTCAAAATGATCCAACCATAAAGACCAATTATTACGATGCGACGGAGGCATTAACTTTAAGGCATCAACAAAACCTAGCCATAAATCGTGATACTCTTTTTGCGCGGCTTTATCGTCATTGCCTTCACAAGCACTAGCTTTAACGGGAAAAATGCTATTAGGGGATAAGGGTTTTAAGGCATAACGATAGGCATAATCTTGGTCTGCCTTGCTATCCAAACGAATCTGCTCAAACAAAGGCAATTGCCTAGCGGTGTAATGATTTTTACCCGTAGCTGTGCCCTCTTCTGCTTCGTTGTATTGCTCAAACTCTTCACGATCAAAACCGGATGACACGCGATCCGCTGTGGCAATCACCCATTGCAAAAAAGTATCCGGCTTATGATGCATAGCGGCAGCATTTATAAAAGAATCATCGGCCTCTTTGGTTTTCCATGAGCCGAAAGGTGCAAAATCAGTACCAGTTAAGTCAGGCAGATAGCCTTCAATCACATCCATCGCCAAACCCGTATAAGCGGCATGAACATGACTAAACCAACCTCGGTCATCAGTAAATTTCTTACGATGCGGACAATAAAGCTGTTTATTATCATCAAGCACTTGTTGATTGACAGGTATCTTTGCCCGTTCAGCAAACTTACCTAAATCATGTAAAAAAGCGGCTAAGGCGATACGACTGGATTGTTCAAGTAAGAGGGAAATAGCCATGCTGTTGGGTTCCTATAAATAGTCAATCTGTTCTGTTTTCAAACTTATTTGATACCTTGTCAGCGGCCTTTTACCCACCGCACTAATCAAATAAGAGCTACTGGCTTGTGCTAGGGTTTGCTGTAATTTGTTATTAATTCTGGATTTCCGTTGTTCAAAAAAAGCTTTGCTCATACCGACTTGCAAAGCGTTTAAGGTTCTATCGGTCGCGCCTAGCTCACCTTTAATAAAGCCGTACTCAACTAAATACTGCTCGGCATACTCTAATTCTGGTGCGCCCTCATTAGGGCAGGTGAGTAACACTTGCTTAGCTAGTTGGCGTTTAATTAACCAACTATAAAAAGCAAGATCGGCGGGTGTTAATTTAATAACGGTATCATGCGCTGTCACACAACACTGTTTTAAATCAATGCTTAACTGCGCGGGGCCTAAGGCTAGCTGGGCTTTGGAAACAGTTTGGCTAAAACTACTTTGGCCTTGTAATAAAGCCTCATCTAAACCATGACGCAAACGCACAAAAGGAATATCCGCAATCATCACTTGCGCATTTTGGGTGTCTAAAGGTTTACGAGTTCGATCATTGCCATAAATAACTTGCGAATATGGCGTAGGATAATAAAACTCAGGATGTGATTCATACTCAGCCGATACCAACACATGACTTAAACAATCTTGCATACGGCCATACAACGACAAAGCATAACCGGCATAAAAACCCATAGTTTTACGACCACCGGCGATAGATACATGCAGCGCTGTTTCAGGATCAGCGGTTAAGCACCTAATCCATTCGGTAATGGCATCGGCCATAGCTTGATTATCGGTTTGGGTACGAATATCCACTAAAGACTCGCCATTCGCCTGCCGCAAAATATGAATATGCTGCTCGGTAAACTCAGGCATCGCTAGCGCATAATCTTCATAAAAACGTGGCAACCAGCCGTCGTTGATTAAGGTCAAACGTGCGCGTTCATAACCTTCCGCCGTGGTTAAAATATGGATTTGGATAGGCATGACTTGGCCTTGCTGATGCAAAGCATATAAAGTTTCTGTTAGCACTTGTGGCGTTAAGCCGGTGACAGCTAACAAAATGGACTTTACCGTCATGCAGAAACCGCTAAGCTTTCAATCGTATAAGCACCCATGCCCATACTGGTGCCTTTACCGACATGCGTCCATTGCCCTAACCATAAATAAGGCCAAAATTCGGCTAAATCATGTCCAGCTAATTCAACCGTGCCCACTAAACCGCCCATGCTTATTTCGGTTTCTTGCCTTGACGAATAACGCGTCCAATCAAACCAATCCAACTGTGCTGCACTCAATTGCACTGTTCTAGCTTTGGTGGTTAAGGCCGCAAAATCGATCTCTAACGGGATATCGCTATGAAAATAACTGATCATAGACTGCCGTCTTAATAAAGTATTAAAAAACACCCCAAAATTAAAATCAGCCGCCCTGATGTTCTTATTCGCTTGGCTAAGGCGCAAAGGCGTATGAAAGCTTAGCTTAAGGTGCTGTGGTATGGACGGTAATTCGATAGCTTCGGCGGGTAGTTGCGGGTTAAGTTGTTCTTGCTCATACAACACTTGCGCCTTCCCGTGTTGATTAATGTCATCCACTTTGACTAAATCAAACACTTGCCTATGGCCGCCGATGCCCAGCTGTCCTGCTGTTTTTAAAGCATGAACAAGATAAGGTAAATAGCGCTGGCCATGCCCAAACAAAATCACATCAAACTGATAATCGGTTTCAGACTGACTGGCAGTCAGCGGAAAATGCAGCACAAAAGGATGAGGTGCTGCGGTGTAGTTACGCATTTTTTCGGTGTTGCTTGGCGGTGGTGTTTCAAAAACGATACTATAAGCACAAGCATTTTTTAACAAACACTGCTGGCAAGGTTGATTACGCACCACACAGACCGTCTTTTTTAAAGCATGCCCCAATGCCCCACGCCACGCAGAACCTGCGAAAATGGGTAAGCGTGCGGCACTTTCCGTTTTAAAATAAAATCGGTAGGTTTTGATAGCGATAATCGGCTGTAAAATCAATGACACTAATGCTATTCCTTATTTTTGTTTTACCACTCTAACAACTAACGTAAATATCGGCAATAAATTCAATAAATTAACGTAGATCGGGTAACAGTTTTATCGTTGGCCGACAGTTAGTACGAATGATATAGGCCTGGCACGAAAAACCTGTGCCCGACCTACGAACTAAATCCGCTCCCACAATAAAACATTCATTACATACTTCAACCACTCAATAAGCAATTAATGCCATTAGTAAACAACAGCACATCCTTAGGAAACAGTTGTTTCCCCAAAGTCTGCATATCTGTCGTGCTGGGTAAACGATAACAACGGATATCGTCTTGCCCAGGATGTATCAAGCCCACCAACACCGACATCAAGCGCAGCAAGGCTTTACGTTTAATCACCACCGTAAAGACAGAATACTGCAAGGGCAAACCCTGCTTTTTTAACACACTATGCACACGCGCCAAACGTTTGGGGTTAGCAATATCATAAGCCACTAAATACAGATGGGCTTGATTATCGGCCATTAACTTATCGCCAATAAAAACTGTTGTAATTTACTTAAGATACTTCTGACTAATAAATAACAGCGATCTTCATGTTCTTGATACAAAGCGGCCATGACCGCAAAGTCTTGTTCGTGCTCGGTACTATCTGCGCTTAATAAAAACGGATAAAAATACCACAGTAATAATTGACTTAAATCTGCTGCTAAATCTAACTCATTAGAACTAAGTGCCTCGTCATCACCACTAAAACCGGCATCAATTAATAACACCAACAATTCACTATGGACAATACTGAGCATTAACTTGGCTCGATAGTGCTCTAGCTCGCCTAAACTGTCATTAACCAAGCCTTGTAACTCGTTAATAGAAATCTCCCGCCAATCAGCTAAGCCCTGCTTTCTAGCAAAACTGCGCGCAGCTAGCTTTTGCATAGATAAATACCAGTTATCGTAACGTTGCAAGCCATCAGCCCGCGACAACAAATCGACCAAGCGTTGCGTTAATGATTGACGTTCAGTGCCTGTCGCTAACCAACGCGCTCTAAGCTCCCCATTTTTGTGTAAAAAGATTAGATTAATACCAGCATCGGCACAAGCCAGCATGGCAGACATCGACCATTCCACGATACCTTTACAAACCACACGAGATAGGCGCGACAAGGGAAATAACTGATCTGCCTTCTCTGGCATGATGATGCGTAAGGCCGGCTCATCTAACACCACCCGACACCCCGTTACACCATCAATATATAAAGGTCGCATAAGCAATGCCTAAACGGCGATCTTATTAAGCGCTTGATAGTGTTTAGCCAAGCCATAACCATAACGGCGTAGCAAGCGCCTTGCTGGTCCTGCTTGCGACTCATAAAAACCATAAAAAATCTGCCGACCGGCTTTATTCATCTGGCAACGTCCACCCACATCGCTACTGAAATGCTCGGGCCTTAACTGCCGGTCTTTAAATAACTGCCAGACCCAGCGATCCATTAACGGCCTTAACGGTTCCATAAAATCACAAGCTAACGATTCCCGACCAAAACTAACATCATGAAAAAAACCCAGCATGGCATCCAAACCCACGGTATGACAAGCCCTAACTGCATCGTAATGTAACAAGGTATATCCTAAGGACAAGCACACATTAACCGGATCAGGTGGCGGCCTCTTTTTGCGGCCATTAAATTGTAACGACTCGGCAAATAAATGCACATAACCACTAAAGTGTGCCGCCGCTGCTGCACCTTCATAGCCACGCAAACTGGCTAATGTAAACACTTGTGTATCTTCTCGTAACAGCCCAATGATATTAGTTAAGGTTTGTAAGGCTGTTGTTAAGGGATAGCGTAAGTCAGCGCGTGCCGCCAAGGCCTCACTTAAAAGTCGCTGTTGCGCACGCACTTTAACTAACACTAACCAGCGCGCCAAGGGCCTGCGCAAGTCATCATCTAAACTTAACTGATACTGACCCAAGCGCCGCGAGGCATCGCCATGTGAGTGGGCCGCCAACATCGCCGTGGCTTCGGTATTACGCCCCGACAACACGATCAACCCAATATGCCGTTCAGTCAATGCCCCCAGCACTCGGCTTTCTAATTGCACATTGCCTCTTAGCACGATTCGCTCTAATAAATGCAAAGGCACGGTACCTTTTTTTTCGCCTAGCTCATATAAGGCCAAGGTTTGCCCATCTAACTTAATACTTACGTTTTTTCTATCCAAATACAAACTACTCATGTCCTACCCCACATAAAAAAATGAACCGTCTTGGGGAGAGACCGCTTTACCCAAGGTCTGAATTTGTTTGGCACCACTTAAGCGTAATAAAATGAAGCGATCTTCCAACGGATCAATAATCAAACGCATAGACTCCAAAACCTGGGCTTTTTCAGCCGGCGTTAAAAAACATTCAAACACCGATTTTTGTCCGCCCGAAGCATAACCACGCAATAGATACAAAGCTTTACGCAAGCGTCGGCTACAAGAGATGTCATAAGCGGCTAAATAAAGTTGTCTATTTTTCATGAGTTGAAGCTTAACAAACGATGTGCTTTTTGAGTTAGTTGGCAAGCTTGTCAACTTTTACAAAAAGCTGCTGATACCATAGCCTTTATTAAAAAAGGGCTTTCTGTGCTTGCAAATTGCAACTACATACTGTCAATTTTAGAAAACCATGTAATAATCTTTCGCCTAGTTGATTGCTAATCACTAGATTGATTTATGCTTTTTAACAAGATAACTTTTTAACTATGAAAAAACTTGGCAGACACCATTTTAACCTATTGATTTTAAAGCCTGAAAAAGACCTGAGGCTTAAGAACCAACGCCCTGATGAAGAAGGGATTAAGACTTTTTGCCCTGCGTGATGTTTGACTAAATTACTTTAAGAACCAACGCCCTGATTAAGAAGGGATTAAGACTTGGTTACAATTTAATAGTTGCGATTTGTACTGATTAAGAACCAACGCCCTGATTAAGAAGGGATTAAGACACATCCTTGTCAAGTTATAATTGATTTTATTTAATTA
>CAMDOP010000041.1 GCA_945903675.1 Crenothrix polyspora | reverse complement strand
CGTTAGCGAAAGTCCTCATTAACTTGGCGCTATTAGTAGAGCTATGTCTATGTGATAATGAAGTCATTAGTTTTGATAGTTAATATATTTTGAATCAACAGGGCAATAATAATGGATGAGAACAAAAAGAAAGCATTAGGCGCAGCGCTTATGCAGATTGAGAAGCAGTTTGGTAAAGGCTCAGTCATGCGCATGGGTGATGTAACCGCTTCTCGTGATATTGATGTCGTATCTACCGGTTCTTTGGGATTAGATATTGCTTTGGGTTGCGGTGGCTTGCCACGTGGTCGCGTTATTGAAATCTATGGGCCTGAGTCATCAGGTAAAACCACTTTAACGTTACAAGTGATTGCCGAAATGCAAAAGCTGGGTGGTACCGCCGCTTTTGTTGATGCGGAACATGCGTTGGATCCTGGTTATGCTGAAAAGATTGGTGTTAATGTTGATGAGTTGCTGGTTTCGCAACCAGATACTGGCGAACAAGCCTTAGAAATAACCGATATGCTAGTACGCTCAGGTGCCGTTGATGTCGTCGTTATAGACTCGGTGGCTGCATTAACGCCCAAAGCTGAAATTGAAGGTGATATGGGTGATTCCCATATGGGCTTGCAAGCGCGCTTGATGTCACAGGCTTTAAGAAAACTAACCGGTAATATTAAACGTTCGAATACTTTGGTCATTTTCATTAACCAAATACGTATGAAAATCGGTGTCATGTTCGGTAGTCCTGAAACCACTACGGGCGGAAATGCCCTTAAGTTTTATGCCTCGGTGCGCTTGGATATTCGTCGTATTGGTGCCGTAAAAAAAGGTGATGAAATTATCGGTAATGAAACCCGAGTAAAAGTCGTCAAAAACAAAGTCGCACCGCCTTTTAGACAAGCTGAGTTTGAAATTTTGTACGGTGAAGGTATTTCCTTTTTAGGTGAAGTCGTTGATCTAGGTGTGACCTATGGCTTTATTCAAAAAGCCGGCTCTTGGTATAGCTATGGGGATGATAAAATCGGTCAAGGTAAAGAAAATGTAAAGCTGTTCTTAAAAGAAAACCCTGAAAAAGCTAAAGAAATTGAAGCTAAAATAAGGGCGGAAGCGTTTAAGAAAGTTGCGCCTATCACTGAAGTGCCTGAGGATGATATTTAAGCTCAGCAACTCCCAAAAGCATGAATGAAGCTCAAACTTTACAAACTAGTGATTTAAAAGCCATCAAAGACTATTGTTTGGGCTTGTTGGTACGTAGAGAACATAGCCAAAAAGAATTGCAAAATAAAGCACTGATAAAAGGTTGGGGCAGTGATGATATTATCACTGTGATTGATGAGCTGGCTGTGCAAGGTTGGCAAAGTGATTTACGTTATGCGGAAAGTTTTACCAGATATCGCATTAACAAAGGCTATGGCCCCGTTTGGATTAGCTATGAGCTTCGTAAAAATAACATTGATGGTTTTAATGTTGGTGATGTAGCGCAGCAAACAGTAGGTGGTTGGATGGATCTTCTGGAGCAGGTTTATAGTAAAAAATATAAACAAGCCTCAGTATTAGATCGAAATGAATGGGCAAAACGCAGTCGGTTTTTAATGCAACGCGGTTTTTCCTGCACGATGATAAGTACTTTATTTGATCATTTAAATATTAAATTCTAGGGTGCACTTAAAGCATCTTTTTAAAATCACAGATACCATGAAAAATATGACTAGCGCCGAGTTGCGCACCGCCTTTTTGGAGTTCTTTCATCAACGAGGACATTCAATAGAGCCTTCAAGCTCATTGGTTCCGGGAAATGACCCGACTTTATTATTTACTAATGCCGGCATGGTGCAGTTCAAGGACGTATTTTTAGGTCGCGAACAGCGCGATTTCAATAAGGCAGTGACTTCGCAGCGTTGCGTTAGAGCGGGCGGCAAGCATAATGATTTAGAAAATGTGGGTTATACCGCAAGACATCATACCTTTTTTGAAATGCTGGGTAATTTCAGCTTTGGGGATTATTTTAAAAAAGACGCCATCCATTATGCGTGGGATTTTTTAACCAAAGAGCTAGGTATACCCGCCGAAAAATTATGGGTCACGGTTTTTGATGAAGATCCTGAAGCCGAAGCTATCTGGATTAATGAAGTAGGTGTATCGCCTAATAGGCTATCAAGAATAGGCGCAAAGGATAATTTTTGGTCTATGGGTGATGTAGGCCCCTGTGGTCCTTGTACGGAAATATTTTATGATCATGGCGAAGATATACCAGGTGGGCCTCCGGGTACCCCAGAAGAATACGGTGATAGATATATCGAAGTCTGGAATTTGGTCTTTATGCAATATGACCGTGCTGCAGATGGAACGTTAACGCCCCTGCCTAAGCCGTCTGTTGATACCGGTATGGGTTTAGAAAGAATTTCTGCGGTATTGCAAGGTGTGCATAACAATTATGAGATCGATTTATTCCAGCCGGTATTAAAAGCGGCTGCTGAATTGGTGGGCACAACTGATTTAACACTAAGTTCTTTGCGAGTCATTGCCGATCACATTAGGTCCTGTTCCTTTATGGTGGCTGATGGGGTCATGCCTGCTAATGAAGGTAGAGGCTATGTGTTGCGACGGATTATTCGCCGCGCCATTCGACACGGTTATCGTTTGGGCATTCATGAGGTTTTCTTTTATAAGCTGGTAGCGCCATTAGCCTTGGAAATGGGCGAGGCTTTTCCTGAACTTAAAGCTGCACAAGCAAATGTTGAGCGAATCTTAAAGAAAGAAGAAGAACGTTTTGCAGAAACGCTAGGGCAGGGTATGAAAATACTGGAAGCTTGTGTCGCCAAAATGCAAGGCACTGTCATTCCTGGCGAAACCGTCTTTCAGCTTTATGATACCTACGGTTTTCCTGTTGATTTAACCGCTGATTTTGCTCGTGAAAATCAGTTGACCGTTGATCATGAAGGCTTTGAAGTTGCTATGAACGCACAACGCGAAAGAGCGCGTTCTGCCAGCAGTTTTGGTGCGGATTATGATCAAGACATCAAGCTAGATAGTCAGACCGAATTTACCGGTTATGAGCATTTAGATGATCAAGCGCATATTGTTGCTCTATTTAAACAGGGGCAGCCGGTCGATAGTTTATTAGCCGGTGAAGAAGGCTTAGTCGTTTTAGATAAAACACCTTTCTATGCTGAGTCCGGTGGTCAAATTGGCGATAGTGGACAAATTACTGCGACAAATGCTGTGTTTGATGTGAAAGATACTCAAAAACAAGCGGGCACTCTGTTTTTACATAAAGGTAAGGTGCTGTCAGGCACTTTGAGTACAGGTCAGGCCTGTACTGCCAGTGTTAACAAGATAGACAGAGTCGCTACCGAGCTCAATCATTCAGCTACACATTTATTACATGCGGCTTTAAGACAGACTTTAGGTGAGCATGTAAGCCAAAAAGGCTCCTTGGTTAATACCGAACGCTTACGTTTTGACTTTGCTCATTTTGAGCCCGTGACGCCTGAAGAAATTGAAGTGCTTGAGCGTCTGGTTAATGAACAAATCCGGATTAATAATTCGGTAAGCTCAGAAATTATGGCCAAAGAAGATGCTGTGCAAGCCGTAGCTATGGCTTTGTTTGGCGAAAAATACGGTGCTGAAGTCCGGGTGTTAAAAATTGGTGAATTTTCAACTGAGCTATGCGGTGGCACACATGTTGAAAGGGCAGGAGACATCGGTTGTTTTAAAATCATCAGTGAAACAGGGGTTGCCGCAGGTGTTAGACGCATAGAAGCTGTGACCGGAGCAGGCTGTATCGATTGGATAGCTAATCGTGATAAAGCTTTGAATAAAATTGCAGGCTTATTAAAAAGCGCGCCCGAAAAAACGGCTGAAAAAGTCGAACAACTGCTAGAAAAAACACGCACACTAGAAAAACAACTAGAGCGCTTAAACTCAAAACTGGCCAGTTCTGCCGGTGATGAGCTGGGTGCGCAGGCGATCGATGTGGCGGGCATAAAAGTGTTGGCAGTTAAGCTTGATGGCGTAGAGGCTAAATCTTTGCGTGAGATGGCTGAGCAATTAAAAAACAAGCTGGGTAGTTGTGCACTTGTTCTGGCTGTTGTTGAGGGTGACAAGGTTAATTTAGTGGCAGGTGTCTCTAAAGATAAAATGGCTCAGATAAAAGCAGGTGACTTAGTCAACTTTGTTGCTACTCAAGTTGGTGGAAAAGGCGGTGGTAAGCCAGATTTAGCAATGGCTGGTGGTAATGAGCCATCTAATTTAGATGCCGCATTAGCCGGTGTTTCAGCTTGGGTTCAAGCGCAGTTGGCATAGTTGCGTAGGTCGGGTGATTGCTTTATCGTTGCCCGACAATCGGCATTTGACAGTCCTCATTGTCGGGCAACAGAATGACCAGCCGACCTACAGAATTATTGAGGTTTGAGCACATCAATATGTTGCATCGATTAATGGGCCTCCTTTGTTGATACATCCAAAAATACTGCTTTTATCTTTCCCACTCAGTTCAAAGGTTCCTTTCCATATTTCATTAGAAAGGTTGTTGAGGCGTTTTTTGTTAATCATTTCTAACTAGTGCCTTTGAGTCTTAAAGCATGATGTCCATAAAGCATTGCGGCTTACGTGTTGGTTTTTAATCCGGTGCTAACACCTTGCAACCTTCAAGTTGTTTTGTTTTGTTAATCATTTTTTTATCGAAAGTATAAAGTATCTTACAGTGCTGACTATTTGCTAAATGGAGTGCATCTGCAAAATCAAGTCCTTGTTTATGCCAAGTGATAGCTAGTGCGAGTCTTTCGGGATGGTTAACTTTAACGTTCTCTAGGCCTAATAATAGAATAAAAGCATTGGCAATTTCATCGACTTTATAATCATAGGCAAATCTAAGTACCCATTCTGTTTCAAGAATAACGGTATCTGCAATAAATACATCATGCGTATCGAACAGTTTATAAGCTTGCTGATACTGGCTAACATCATCTTTTGTTAATAATCTAACAATGACATTAGTATCAATTGCAATCATAAAATTGCGCCTTTAAGCCTTTAGCTACTGCTGTATTCATGTCGTCAATAGTCTTTGCAGCACCTTGGTATTTAAGGCTGCCCGCCACTTCACTGAGTGTTGATTTTGAAAAGGGTGCTTTGGGCTTTAATAAGATGCCATCACCGGTGTCAATAACAATCAGTTCTTGGCCGGTTTCCCAGTGATATGAAGAACGTATATGTTTAGGTATGATGACTTGGCCTTTACTCGAAAGTTTGGTTGATTCCATAATCATTGCCTATGAGTGTAAGAAAAAAGTAAGACTCTAGGCTGGATTAGTTTTTTTGTCAATGGCTGGTGTTAATGAACCTAATGTTTTAAATGCCCTATGAGCCTGTGTTTCTGCAGGGTGGACAAACGCTAACGGACTTAGCCTTTCGCCATGAGTCCTTTGTCTGCGCTTAGGTGAGCCTTATCTAGTAGAGTGAAGGGTTAACCTAGCAATGACAACACAGCCATCAACAAAAACATTATTAGTAAGATAGGCCAGAAGAAGGGCACGAGTATAAACATCCCCAGCAAGGCCAAAAATACTGCGCCCATAAACAGAAATACACCCACACCTAAAAACAGCAGAACCATTAACAGTCCTGTGATCAGTATAATTACTAAAACAGTGGGAAGGGCTGCAAAACTTAACCACTGTGCTGCGACCGGTTCACCATTCCACATCAAACTAAATTGTCCCACGTCAGGATGAAATAAATAACTTCCTATTGCGATAAGCAAACCTACAATGAGTACTTTGAATATTAAGGTGTGATTACCTTGAGCGTTCATGTATTACATTCCTTCAGGTTCGATGTTTAAAAGGTGACATCAATATGATGAGTTTGTGTCAGCAGTGATAACTAAATGAATCAGATCAAAAACTTTCATTCCTAGCTAAGAATTCTACTCTATTGAGCAAAAATATTTCATGGAGTTGTTTGGGTCTTGGCATTATCAGTTGCCTAGGTAGGTTTTATAGACTCAGATCTGGATTTTTATGGATAAACTAGGCTGATCATCAGTGTAAATCTGTTACAATTGCGCAATTTAGCATTTCTGGATGGCAATCCTTGCCGTAAGTGCAAAAGCAATAACGCCTTAACCACCTCATTATTCAGTTGAAACATTGTGGATTTAAAACATATCAGAAACTTTTCCATTATCGCGCATATCGATCATGGTAAATCAACACTTGCAGATCGATTTATTCAAATCTGTGGCGGCTTAAGTGCCAGAGAAATGTCGGCACAAGTTCTTGATACCATGGATATTGAGAAAGAACGCGGCATTACCATTAAAGCCCAAAGTGTTACCTTAGACTTTAAAGCGAAAGATGGTGAAACCTACCAGCTTAATTTTATTGATACACCAGGACATGTTGACTTTTCTTATGAAGTTTCACGTTCATTAGCCGCTTGCGAAGGTGCATTATTAGTAGTGGATGCCGCGCAAGGTGTAGAGGCGCAAAGTGTCGCTAACTGTTACACCGCCATAGAGCAGGGACTTGAAGTCGTTCCAGTATTGAATAAAATTGATTTACCGTCTGCTGAGCCTGAGCGGGTATTGGCTGAAATTGAAGAAGTCATTGGTATTCCAGCAGACGAAGCCTTAATGATCAGTGCCAAAACCGGCGTTGGGGTACAGGATGTACTTGAACAATTGGTCATTAAAGTGCCACCACCGCAAGGTGATGTAGACGGCCCTTTGCAAGCCTTGATTATTGATTCTTGGTTTGACAGCTATCTGGGTGTGGTGTCGTTAGTTAGGATTATGCACGGCAGTATCCGCAAAAAACAGAAGATTACCATCATGTCTACGGGTAAATCATTCATCGCGGATAAAGTCGGCGTTTTTACACCCAAGCGCTTAGAAAAAGACATTTTAAATACCGGCGAAGTGGGTTATGTCGTCGCCGGTATTAAAGATATTTTCGGTGCTCCAGTGGGTGATACCATCACTTGGACTGATAAACCCGCAACGGAAGTACTCACCGGCTTTCAACGTGTGCAGCCTCGTGTTTTTGCCGGCTTATATCCAGTCAGTTCCGATGATTACGAAGATTTAAGAGAAGCGCTCAATAAATTAAACCTTAATGATGCGGCCTTACAATTTGAACCAGAAACCTCACAGGCTTTAGGTTTTGGTTTTCGTTGCGGCTTTCTAGGCATGTTGCACATGGAAATTGTGCAAGAACGCTTAGAAAGAGAATATGACGTCGATTTAATTACCACCGCGCCTACGGTAGTCTATGAAGTCATTACTCAAACCGACCAGATTTTAATGGTTGATAACCCTGCAAAATTACCGGATGGTGGCATTGTAAAAGAAATTCGTGAGCCCATCATACGTGCCAATATTCTAGTGCCGCAGGTTTATTTAGGCGCGGTTATTTCTTTATGTATTGAAAAGCGTGGCGTACAAAAAGATATGCAGTATGTGGGTAGACAAGTGTCCTTGCATTATGAAATGCCCTTAAGTGAAGTGGTGTTGGATTTCTTCGATCGCTTAAAGTCGGTGAGTCGTGGCTTTGCTTCATTTGATTATGAGTTTTTGCGTTTTCAGCCAGCAGACTTAGTGAAATTAGATGTGCTGATTAATACCGAAAAAGTCGATGCTTTATCGATTATTGTCCACAAAGATTTAAGTAATAATCGGGGCCGTGATTTAGTTGAAAAGATGAAAGATCTGATTCCTAGGCAAATGTATGAAGTGGCCATACAAGCGGCTATAGGTTCTAAAGTTATTGCCCGCTCTACGGTTAAAGCCATGCGTAAGAATGTTATTGCCAAATGTTACGGTGGCGATATCAGTCGTAAGAAGAAGTTATTAGAAAAACAGAAAGCCGGTAAAAAACGCATGAAACAGGTGGGGAATATTGAAATCCCTCAAGAGGCGTTCTTAGCGGTTTTACAGCTTAATAAAGATTAAATATCAGGCGAAAGGCTAAAAGATCAGCGAATCTTTGTAGTCCACCTTTCGCCCTTAGCCTTTAGCCTTATAAACCCCTCACCTTTTAAGTTGATTTAAAAATATGGATTTTGATTTTTCGTTTTATTTGTTTCTCGCGACTGTTATCACTGGAATTATCTGGGGCGGTTATTTATTATTTCTTAAGTCACAGGGACAGGCCTTTGATGAAAAAAATGAACCGGTATTAGTTGAATATGCGCGTTCATTTTTTCCGATAGTGTTGATAGTGCTGATGTTAAGGTCTTTTATTGCTGAGCCTTTTCGAATCCCTTCAGGTTCGATGATGCCAACATTATTAGTCGGTGATTTTATTCTGGTTAATAAATTTACTTATGGTATTAGATTGCCGGTTATCAATAAAAAAATCATAGCGATGAACGAACCGCAGCGCGGCGATATTGTCGTGTTTCGATTCCCAAAAGAACCTTCCATTGATTATATTAAGCGAGTTATTGGCCTGCCTGGTGATAAAGTAGTCTATAAAAACAAACAATTGACGGTTAATGATCTGCCTGTAGAGCAAGTTTCTATGGGACGTTATCAAGGTGTAGGTCAGGGTGAAGATATGACCGGTGCAGAGGAATTGCTTGAAAATTTAACGGGAATTGAACACAGCATTTTAATTAGAAATGGTGTTGCTAGTATCGAGTTCTCACATGTAGTTCCAAAAGGTAGTTATTTCGTCATGGGCGACAACAGAGATAATAGTAATGATAGTCGTTATTGGGGATATGTACCTGAGGCTAATTTAGTCGGCAAAGCCTTCTTTATTTGGATGAGCTGGGATTGGCAAGATAAAGGTGTAGGTATTAGCCGAATTGGTACTTTATTAAAGTGATGCTTAAAGCGCCGCTTTATCATCATTTACATTGATCGTTACCATTTAAGATATGATCAAACTAAATATTGACTGGCATAATGGATTTTGGAGATATCAATGAGTTTTTCGTCTAAAAATCAACAAGGATTGGCTTTTATGCCTTTAGTTTTTACAGTGACGCTGTTGTTTATTGTTATTTCCATAGTATTTAAAATTGCACCTGTCTATCTTAATCATAGCAAAGTAGTGGCAATGCTAGAACAACTTAAACAAGAGGCTTCCGGTGAGAAGAAAACTGAGTCTGAAATTAAGGCCAGCTTAACTAAACGCATCAATATCAATAATATTGATGATATCACTCAGGGAGATATTGCCGTTAATAAGCAAGGGAATGCTTTTAAAGTACTCATTAATTATGAAGTGGTAAAACCGATTTATGGTAATTTGAGTGTATTAATAGAATTTAACGATGAGCTTGAGGTAGGGGTAGAGTGATAAAAAAGCCCACTGAGTTATGCAAGAAGTTGGGGTTAAGCTTTAATGACCCCAATATTTTTATTATGGCATTAACTCATCGTAGCGCAAGCTCGAACAATAATGAACGCTTGGAATTTTTAGGTGATTCTATTTTAGGTTTCGTGATCGCACAAAAACTATATGAGTTATTTCCAGGAGCACCCGAAGGCGTTTTAAGTCGGCTGCGAGCCAGCTTGGTAAATCAGCACTCTTTAGCAGAGTTAGCTAGAAAGCATCAAATTGGTGATTACTTATTGTTGGGCTCAGGTGAATTAAAAAGTGGTGGCTTTCGTCGCGATTCAATTTTATCCGATGCTATGGAAGCGATTATGGGTGCCTTATTTAAAGATCAAGGCATAGTGATCTGTCAGCAATGGATAGAGCAGTTATTTGCAGAACAATTAGAAAGCTTATCGTTGGAAAATTGGCAAAAAGATCCCAAAACTCAATTGCAAGAATTAATGCAATCCAAAAAGCTGAGCTTGCCAGACTATGTCTTGATTACCATGTCAGGTTTAGCTCATGAACAAATGTTTAAGGTTAGATGTACTATTTCTTTAGTTAAAGATGAGTGCGTAGGAACCGGTATATCCAGAAAGAGAGCTGAGCAATCAGCTGCAGAACTTATGCTTCAACTTTTAATTAAGGAAAATAAATGAATTGTGGTTTTATAGCGCTGATAGGGCGTCCCAATGTTGGTAAGTCAACGCTGATGAATCATTTGCTGAAACAAAAAATCAGCATTACATCTCGTAAACCGCAAACAACTAGGCATCGTATTCTGGGTATTAATACCACTGAAGCTGGGCAAGCGATCTATATGGATACGCCAGGAATGCATAATAGTGAAAAACGCGCCTTAAACCGCTATTTAAACCGAACAGCAGAAACCACCTTACTTGGCGTAGATGTTATTGTTTGGTTAATTGATGGCTTGTCTTGGCATGAATATGATGAAGTTATCTTTAAAAAGCTAGAGCAAGCCGGTTTGCCGGTCATACTGGCGGTTAATAAAGTTGATAAGGTTAAAGATAAAGATGCCATCCTAGCTTTTTTTGCTGAAGCACAGCATCGTTTTCCCTTTGAACATTTAGTACCTATTTCTGCCTTAAAAAGAACGAATCTGGATCAGCTAGAAACGCTAATTATGTCGCTATTGCCCGAAAGCGATTTAATTTATCCAGAAGATCAAGTCACCGATAGACCAGAGCGTTTTTTAGCCGCAGAAATCGTCAGAGAAAAACTCACCAGACGTTTAGGTGATGAACTGCCTTATGCCTTAACTGTGGAAATTGAACGTTACGAAGAGCTGCCGGGTATCACTAAAATCTATGCCATTATCTGGGTCGAGCGTTTAACTCAGAAAAACATAGTGATTGGTACTCAAGGTGAAATGCTGAAAAAAGTCGGTACGGATGCACGATTTGATATAGAAAAACTCATTGCTAAAAAAGTCTATTTACAACTTTGGGTTAAAGTTAAAAAAGGCTGGTCAGATAGTGAGCGCGCCCTGCAAAGCCTAGGATTTAATGACGGCTAATGTCGTACATTTACAGCCGGCTTATATATTAAGTCAGCGTCAATACAAAGAAACCAGTTTGATACTCGATGTATTGACGCGAGACTACGGTAGGGTTTCATTGCTGGCTAAAGGCGTTAGAAAAACCAAGTCTAAAACAGCTGGCTTACTACAGCCTTTTATACCTTTAACGCTCTCTTATCTGGGTAAGACTGAATTAAAAACTTTAACAGACGTTGAGTTAATGCAGGCCTTTAGCCCGTTGCCCGGCATGGCTTTGTATTGCGGCTTTTATATCAATGAGTTAGTCGGGTGCTTTTTACATCAATATGATCCTCATCCTGAAGTCTTTACTCATTACCGTGACTGTTTATCGGTATTGATGACTGGGTTGAATATTGAACATGCCCTGCGTACTTTTGAGCTCGACCTAATGGATGCAGTGGGTTTTGGGCTGCAATTAGAATATGACTTTCATACGGAACAAGCGCTACAGCCTTTAGCTCATTATCACTTCAAGGTAGAACAAGGTCCTATAGCCGCTTTAAATGGACGCTTTGTCGGCAAGACCTTGCAGGCCATCAAGAGACGAGAATTCACTCATCCACAGGTGTTGATAGACGCAAAAATATTGATGCGCACTGTCATTGATGTGTATTTGCAAGGTAAGCCCTTAAAAAGCCGAGCCGTTATTAATAACATTATTAAATATTTATAAACATGGAAAAAAAACATATTTTATTGGGTGTCAATATCGATCACATTGCTACGCTGAGACAGGCAAGAGGTACCTTATATCCAGAGCCTGTTCAAGCAGCCTTGGTTGCAGAGCAAGCTGGCGCAGATGGCATTACCGCACATTTACGTGAAGACAGGCGGCATATGCAAGATAGAGATCTAATTTTATTAAAAGAGTTAATTCATACTCGTTTGAACATGGAAATGGGTGTGACGGATGAAATGCTTGCTATAGCTCTAAAGATTCAGCCTTATGCTTGTTGCCTAGTTCCAGAAAAGCGTGAAGAATTAACCACCGAAGGAGGCTTGGATGTCGCTGGTAATCTAAATCGAATGCAATGGGCCTGTGATTCCTTAAATCATGCCGGTATCGAAGTGTCTTTGTTCATCGACCCTGAACTGGCGCAGATTGATGCCGCGGTTGAGGTCGGAGCAGCGGTCGTTGAGTTGCATACGGGTTGTTACGCTGATGCTAAAAATCCACTACAACAGCGTGAGGAATTAGAGCGCCTCAAGGCGGCAGCACTTTATGCCAATAGCGCTGGTTTGCAAGTTAATGCCGGCCATGGTTTAAATTTTTATAATGTCGCCGCTATCTGTGCGATACCAGAAATTGTTGAGCTTAATATTGGCCATGCCATTATTTCTCAAGCCTTATTCTCAGGATTGTCCCAAGCCGTTAAAGATCTTAAGCATATAATGAGACAGGCAAGGGCAGAGGCTTATTATTTAAGCCAGACTGAATGATAAGAGCTATGAACAGCCTAGCTTTGTTGTGTGAATAAACGCTAGTGTAAGTTGATTACCGATTTTTATAAAAAAACTATCTCAAAAAAATTGATTTTTTAAAACATTGGGTTAAGTTGAAGGCATATATTAATTTACAACCAAAAGGTGAATGTTATGTCTGTACCCTCTGATTACAATAAAGAAAGTGAAGTTGTATTACCTCTCAATTTAGAAGATACCTTACCGCCTACAAGTAGCCCAACTAAATCTATATTGCTAGGCTTGGCTTTTTTAGCGTTTATTGTCTCAATTTTTGCCTTACTACCGATGTTTTTTACCTACTTATCAGAAGGTGATATTAGGGCTCCTTCAGAATTGCATGCAACGGATAGCGCAATTAAATTAAGTCTTCAAAACTCATCTTATAACTATAATCCTGTGGTTTTAGAAAAACAAACCGTTCCACCCAAAAAATATTACAACAAGGTACCCATGGAATAAGTGATTTTATAGTTTACACACACTTTAAAAACAGTCCATTCCGAAATGGACTGCTGGAGACCTGTTGCCATGGATGGCAATGGGCACTTCACTTAAGTTTCATGTTAAGACCTCTAATATTCGACAGGTACATCCTTTTATTTTGGATCCTTTGCAGTCCATGTCGGGTTGACGAATGGAGTGTTTTACAGGTACTTATACGTCTGTATTGACCGGTTTTATTTTATTTACCCACTACGATTCACATTGAGCCTATTTTTTAAAGGCGTTGGTTGTCTTTAAAACAATCCCTATTAATTTTTTAATCACTTCAGCTATCATTAATCCGAGAAAGATTAATATTTTAAAGGTCTCAGGTATCTTTACTCCAAAGGAGATTAAGCTTTCGAAGGCCGCCGTTAGCGTTAATATTGATGACAGAAAGTTTTCGCAAACTGATACTCAAAAAGTCCGTAAGTCTTAGTACACAAATAATATCGAAAACAATCGAATAACTAGCCTAACAAGAAAAAATTTAGGAGAGGGGGCGTTTTGTCGCTTCGTTATTAGTGGAAAGGCGCTACTGCTTCGAAGCCACTCTATAGCATTGTTCTTCCGTACGGTTGTCCGAAATGATGCTTCGGGTATTTGTCGGTATCAGCTTTGTCATTGTTAGTTTTTATGGGGTAGAACATCACAGTGTGAGTCCGCTAAACGCAGTGCGGTTATGCATTTTCGCATTACTGGGATCCTCTACTGCAAGTTATCAAGGGAATTCGAACTCGGTGAAGTAGGCCGAAAGTGGGCGACTAAGCTATATAACCTTACTTTGGTAAAAGTCTAAGTGTAATGTTTATGAAACATAAATATGCTAAATTTAAAAACCTAGATCTTTAGCGTTAATGTATTAAGTGGGTTGTAAATTACGAGGCTTATATCAATAAGTATAAGAGTCTAGATTGGTACAGGCTTATTTGTTAAAAACCAGTTTTATATTTCAATTATTGTAAAAAATTAATAACTTTTCTAAGGGCATCAAATGACTATTTATAAAACAAGCAGAACAAAGAACCCAATTATTCTTGCGGTTACTTTTTTCCTAAGCGCAACGATTTATAATGTATCAGCTTTTGCGGCTGATTCAGTTGTACTGACTTTTTCGACTGTAGGCGATTCAAGGGAAGAACCAGAAGAAATTGATCCGAGTAGAAAAAATGCTGCAATGGTTGGTGTAGGCAATTGTCAAAAAGCTGCTGGAGCAACTGGTTTAGTACCTAACCCAGGGTTATCAGGTCAGGATTGTAAATGGTTGCAAAACTCTACGGCTTGGTCACGTATTATGCGCGAAATCCAAGGACAAAAAGCAAATTTGTTGTTTTTTAATGGCGACATGATAATGGGTTATGGTAAGACAAACGTACCTGTTACTAGGAATAAAACAGGTGTAAGTGAGGTAGCGATTGCTAACCCAACCATTACTGACATTCTTAATTCCGATATAATGCAGCATTATACACAGTATGCTTTTTGGCGTGGAATGATTGCTAATTTAATGGAAACAGGTACCTATGTCGTGCCAGTCCCAGGTAACCATGAAACACAATGCAAACGCTGCATCGATAATAACAAAAACAACAAAATTTCTCAGGTTGAAAACGAGAATGCCTGGCGCGACAATATGGGGGATCTTATTCCTGACATCAGTCGTTTCACAAAATTAGTAGGTTCAGCGCCAGAAAATATGTCGTCAACTTTCCCTGGCGTCACCGATGGCATTGCGACTAGTCAAGCACAACTCAGCTATTCTTTTGATGTAGGACAATCGCATTTCGTAGTAATCAACACGGATGCAGTAGGCAAAGATGGCTATGCTCCAACTAATTGGCTGGAAGACGACTTAACTAAGGCTGATGCCCGTGGAGTTAAAAGAATTTTTGTGTTTGGCCACAAACCAGCAACGTACTATGAGTTTGTTGGAACGCCCGCAGCCAAATCAACAGATTCTCTGAATAACAATAATACTGTTGCCGCTCAAGCTTTTTGGACTGTTATTGATAATCACAAAGCGACTTATTTTTGTGGTCATGAACATATATACAATGTATCGCAGCCTTTCGGAAAAACCGCTTATCAGGTAATGGTAGGTTCAGGTGGTTCGCCGTTTGATGCTCAACCTAATTCAAACTTTACTGCTAGTGATCGTTTGTATGCATGGGCTACAGTGAAAATATATAAAAGTGGAAAAGTTCAGATGGAGACATGGGGCTTTGATACGACAATGACAGGTTCTTTAATAAAAATAGCCAGTATCGAATTACCAACCAAGTAATTTTTTAGTAATTCGATCCACTAAGGTTTCGTTTAGGAGTTCGTCACACAGACACAATATCAAAACCAACCAGCCTGATCATTCACCCTGATCAGGCTTTTTTATGCCTGAAGGTTTATCCAGGTTATTTCTTGCCGTCCATAGCCTCGATTTCGCTTTGCTTCATCGAGGCTATGGACGGTTAACGATTTTAAACATTTCCTGAGACAGACAAGGGCAGAGACTTATTAGTTAAGTCACCCGAATTCATATAATAAATGATTTAGGGCTATGACTAGTGTGGATATGCGCTGTATTTCGTTCTTGAACTTTCCCCCTGCGTCAGAATAGTTGTCGCCTCAAATTTTAAAAAAAAATAAAATTTGAGATTAGAAATGAAAACATATAAAAGATATTCCGTAGGCTTCAAAGAACAAGCCTTGGTAAAAGTATATAGTCGTAGCAATGACCAAACGATT